>CAJLYO010000264.1 GCA_905210885.1 uncultured Eubacteriales bacterium
ATCGATCGTACCCGGCAGACCGATCGTATTGATCCCAAGTGCCGCCAGTTTCTGTGCCCCCTGAAACGAACCATCGCCACCGATCACGATCACACCGTCGATCCCGTGCTTTTTGCAGATGTCCGCGCCTTTTTTCTGTCCCTCCGGTGTCGTAAATTCCTTGCAGCGCGCAGTCTGCAAAATCGTACCGCCTCTGTGGAGAATATCGGAAACGTCACGTGCGTTCATCTCAAAAACGTCACCGTGAACAAGACCGTCATAACCTCTTCTTATACCCATAACACGCATGTTGTTGTAAATTGCGGTTCTTACAACCGAACGAATTGCGGCATTCATACCGGGAGCGTCGCCGCCGCTTGTCAATACACCGATTGTTCCTATTTCTTTCATTTTCTTCTCCTCCGTTTGTATAACATTTAAATTAAAAACCAATATCAATTATAATACCGTGAGCCTGTTCAACCTCGGCGTCGGGAACCAGAAATTCATAACAGATACCGTCTGCCTCCCCGACCTCACGAATTTTAAAGGCAACGCCCTGCATTGTAAGCGCTTCCTTAATATTTTCGGCTATATCTTTATCTCCGGCAATATAAACAGTAGTCCACACCTTTTAAAACCACGCTCCTTTTTAATCGCCCACATCAATAATGCCGTGCTTTGTGTAAAGCTTGCATTTTCCTTTGATTTTTATTGCAGATGTAGTTTCCGTAAACTGAGCAATATATGCTTCGCCGCTGTCAAGTTTCTCGGTATGATGAAATTTTGTGTCCCTGCCTCTTGTCAGACCGATAATAGTAACACCGTTTTCCAAAGCCTTAATAACAATATATTCATCCGAATCCGGTTTAATATACTCCATTTAAGCAAAACTCTCCTTTCAGCAGTACGGCTTTAAAATTTCCGCTTATTGTATTTTATACCATTTTCGCATAAAAATCAACACTTATTTTAATTATTTTAATACTATATCGCATTTATTGTCAAATAAATCTCTTATTTTTGTGAAAAATATATCAATCGGGTCAATGGTAATACTCCTTCCGCCGCTTAAAATCTCTTTTCGTGATTCGATATATATAACCACCCTGACATCGCCGCGGTATACGCGGCAGTATTCCTCAAGCATGGACAGTTTATCCTCATACCCCGCCGGCACTTTTATATAAAGCCTGTGGTTGTCCGCAATTTTCACCGGATACATCTCTGACACCAAAAGCTGCGGCGGCTTGTCGTCCTTTTTGTCGATTTTGCCGACAACCTCAACCACACACTCCTCCTGCATAATGCTGTAGTATTTTGAAAACTGCCTTGCAAACACGATAAGTTCCATTGTGTCGGTAAAATCCTCAATCGTGACAAACGCCATTTCTTTATCCTGTTTTGTCATTTTTCTTGTCAGCGATATAACAATTCCGGCAATACGCACCGTTTCGCCGTCAGGGTACTTCCCTGCCTTTATATCCGCAATCGGAACCGGCGATATCCGTCTTACAGCCTCCGCGTAGTCGTCAAGAGGGTGACCGGAAACATACACGCCTATGCTGCTTTTTTCAAACGACAAAAGGGTAGATCTTGAAAATTCCTCGATATCGGGCAGCTCGTCTTTTTGTGTATCATCATCGCCGAACAGAGAAACCTGACCTATCGCACCCTTACGATAATCGGCGGCGGCTCTGTCCATTACCTCCTCCATTACCGCAATATACTGAGAACGTTTTCCGCCCAATGAATCAAAGGCGCCTGCCTTAATAAGGCTTTCAACCGCGCGTTTATTAATGCCGAATTCGCACATTCTCCAGCAAAAATCGGAAAAGCTTTCAAAATCGCCGTCCGTATTGCGCGATTCTACAATCGCCCGGCATGCACCCGCTCCGAGATTTTTCACTGCTCTTAATGCAAAACGGATATTTTTCCCGTCGGAGGAAAACCTGAAATCGCTTTTGTTTATATCAACGGGAAGTATTTTTATTTTCATACCCGGAAGCTTTGCCACATACTGAGCGGTCTTGATATCATCGCCGATGCATGCCGACATAAGCGCACTCATAAACTCCGCGGGGTAGTAATACTTAAGATACGCCGTTCTGTATGCAACAACGGCGTACGCCGCTGCGTGGGACTTGTTAAACGCATATTTTCCGAAATCCTTCATATCGGAAAACAGTTTTTTCGCAGTTGCCTCGTCAAAGCCGTTTGCAACAGCGCCGCAAACCTCGCCGTCACCGTAAATAAAACTATGCTCCTCACGCTCGATAAGCTCCGGTTTTTTCTTGCTCATGGCACGGCGCAGCAAATCTGCACGCCCAAGGGAATACCCGGCGGCAATGCGCACTATCTGCATAACCTGCTCCTGATACACAATACAGCCGTAGGTCTGCTTTAAAACAGGCTCTAAGGACGGGTGAATATACTTTATTTTTTCGGGATTGTTTTTCCGTTCTATGAAATCCGAAATCGCATCGGACGGACCCGGACGAAAAAGCGATATCCCGGCAATTAAATCCTCAAGGGATTTTGGTTTAAGTCTGCGCATAAAGTTTGTCATTCCGCTGCTTTCCAGCTGGAACATGCCGTCCGTTTCACCGGAGGCAATATAGTCGAAAACTTTCT
>CAJLYO010000265.1 GCA_905210885.1 uncultured Eubacteriales bacterium
CCCTCCGGCGGTAATGATTCCGGCTTTAAATCTGCCGTCAAGCTTATTTTCCTCCGCAACCGCGGCAAGATAACCGTAGGTTTCGGACAAAAGCTCGGGCAGCATAAACGCCGCCGCACCGGCAAAATCAAAATACACCGAAACCGTTTCACCAAGCCCCGGCTTTTGGACAAGCTTATTTTCGTACAGATATTTTCCGTAAGCGCGGAATTTATACTCCGTGCCGTCAACCGTTACCGTATCGGGATTATCGGACTCGGCGGAAAACACGCCTGTTACCCTTGCCGCCGAAACATACACCGTAAAGTGCTTTTTGTCCGCAGAGGCGGCTACGCTTAAAACTCTGTTCTGATAAACCCGTAAAAGGGGTATCCGGCTGCCGTTTTCGTAAATTTCATAAGTGCATACGCTGTCGTCAAGGACGATTTTTCTGTCGGTATATTTATCGTAAATCTCCCCGGTGGTGTACGAAACACTGCCGGAATACATGGTTTCGTAAGAACGTATCACGGCGGCAAACCATTCTCCGCCGTCGTTAATCAGTGTAACGCTTCCGTGCTCCGGCTTTAAAAATCCGTCCTCATAGGGTGCGGCAGCGCCGTTATATATGTAAATAAGATTTTTCGGAAGCTCCTCGTTTATAACCCTGCCGTCACGTTCATACGCAAGCTTTTGCGAGGTTGTGCCATCACATATTTCGTCCGCTTCAACGGTTAAGGTTTTGTTTTTTCTGCTGTTTTCGCTGAAATAAACTACGGAATAGCTGTCGTTATCCTTGTCATACCGCGCATAAATATCAACGTACATACCCAAATATTCCGAAATATCGCTGCCTGCGGTTTCTATCAGATAATTATCCGCAATTACATAGCCTTCGCGGCAGCCCTTGGACGAATACAGCCCGCTGCGGCTGTTTTCGGTTATTCTGCCGCTTATTATGCGGATATTGTGAAAACGGCTTAACACCGTTTCCCCCTCCGTGGTTTTAAATGTAGTTCTGTCCCCGGCAGACGCCATGTACATGTACTCACATTCCGCGGTATTTACCGCAAGCTTTGCCAAAACCTCACGGGTAAGCGCGCCTTCGGAGCGGACGCCTTTTGTTATGCCTGCCTCCGCCGCGCGAAGGAATATATCATACTCGTTTTCCGCGGAAACAAGCCTTCCGGAAATCAAAGTGAACGCACGCACAGCGTCTGAGTAATCCGCCGTACGCTCGGGATAAAAATTCCCGTTTTCCGCATTCAAATATCCGTTTAGCGCACAGTACGCCGCGGCGCGGTAGCACTTATCATCGGTTTTAACATCATTAAAGCTGTATGACACGGAGCTTATCGGCGCGTTAACCGTTTTTACGATAACCTCCGCAAGAAGGGCACGTGTTACCTCCGCTTTGGGCATAAAGCTGCCGTCCTCAAAAGGGGTCATAAGCCCGAGCGCCTTTGCCTTTAAAATTTCTTCGGCATATCCGCTTTTTTTGTAGTCCATATGCGGATTTTTTATGTAGTACTCGTCCTCGGTATTTTGAATTTTTGAAAACTTAACCTGCGACAGCGTCATTTTACCGTCGCCGCAGTCTGCCGCAAAGTAACCGTTTTTAACCGTGTCGCTGTCGGTATAGGAAATAAGCGTTTCGTTTTGCGTGCCGAAGGTTATTTCATCACCGTTTGCGCTTGCAAAAAAGCTGTTTTTTTCTTTAAAATCATACTTTGCGGACGTTTCGTACAAAACATCGGAATTAATGATTTTCCGCATAACAACGGTGCTTTCGCCGGGGCAAAGTATAAATTTAAAACCGTTCATCTTGCCGTCCGTTCTTATGTAAACCGCAGGGTTTTCGTAATCCCCGGCGGTCACCTCCGCATCAAAATCAACGCGGTAGTTACGTGTTTCGTCATTTTCAAGATATGAATAGCTTGCGACCTTGTAGTCCCCGGAAATTTCGCGGCTTTTATCGTCCCAGCTTACCCATGTCATGCCGCCGTCGGCAAAAACGGCGGTGCTTAAGGCAACCGACATTGCGGCAAGCAGTGCAGTTAATTTTTTCATTGCCGATTACCTCCCCATTATATTTTTCACGGCTGATATAAGCTTTGCCGCCTCTGCCCTTGTTGTATCGGAAAGAGGCATGAAGCTGTCGCCGCTGCCGTTTATAACCCCGGCGCCGTACAGTGCGCAGACTGCGTCTTTTGCATAGTCCGAAATGTCCGATGCGTCCGCAAAGTCCGCATTTTTTACTTCAAGGGATTTTGTTTTTGTTATCAGTCGGTAAAGCATAACCGCCGCATCCTGGCGCGTTATGTACTCCCCGGGGTTAAAGCTTCCGTCAAAGCCGTTTACTATGCCGAAAGCCGCCGCACGGCTTACAAAGCCGTAAAACCAGTCTGTTTTTTCCACATCGTCAAATTCCGGCGCGTCATCTGATTTGATATCAAACGCAGCCGTTATAAGCTTGCACATTTCCGCGCGTGTTACATTGTTTTCCGGATAGAAATTTCCGTCGGGATATCCGCTTATAATTTCGTTATCCGAAAGTTCTGTTATGTATTCATATGCCCAGTGTTCACGGGGAACATCGGAATACCGCGGCTTTGCAGGCTCGGGAAGCTG
>CAJLYO010000266.1 GCA_905210885.1 uncultured Eubacteriales bacterium
CAGATAATGAAAAGCAATTTGTATTAAAACGCGCCGAAATTGACATAAGCGAATATATCGGCACGGCAACTGAGGTATCGGAGGACGTTCGTAAAAACGGCGATGCCGCTTTGATTAAATATACCGAAAAATTTGACCGTGTAAAACTTACCGCCGATTCCATTAAGGTTACTCCGGAGGAAATCGAAAAGGGCTACAACAGCGTATCTGAAGAGGTGCGCGGAGCGATTACATATGCCGCCAAGAATATCAGGGATTTTCACGAAAAGCAGATGCCTGATGAGATGTGGTTCACAGAGGTTGACAAGGGACTTATGGTCGGTGAAAAGACCACACCTATTGTTGACACATGTCTTTATGTTCCCCGCGGCAAGGGGAGTTTTCCTTCTGTACTTTTAATGCTCGGAATTCCGGCTGTTGTTGCCGGTGTTCAAAAAATCGTTGTTGTTACGCCGCCAAATGAAAAGGGATGCGTAGACGATGCGATTTTGTGTGCCGCAAAGATTATCGGAATTACCGAAATTTATAAGGTAGGCGGAATTCAAGCAGTTGCTGCCGTGGCGTTCGGCACAGAAACGGTGCCAAAATGCCACAAAATTATCGGTCCCGGCAATGCGTATGTAACAGCCGCAAAGCGCGTTTTGGGTAATTATATTAACACCGGTCTTCCGGCAGGCCCTTCGGAGGCTATAATTCTTTGCGATGAATATGCGGATCCGAAAAAAGTTGCTCTTGACTGGATGATTGAGGCAGAGCATGGTCCGGATTCTGCGTCACTGCTTGTTACTCACAGCCGCAAACTTGCTGAAGAAGCGATAAAAATCGTTGAGGTTCAGCTTACAAAAATATCCGAAAAACGCCGTCAGTTTGTTACAACAAATTTTGACACATACGGCGGTGTGATTCTTACGGAGTCCCTTGAGGAATCGATAGATTTTGTCAATGAGTATGCGCCTGAGCACATGGAAGTAATGACAAAAGAGCCGTTTGTAACGTTGCCTAAAATCAAAAACGCCGGAGAGATTCTCCTCGGCGACTACACTCCGGTTACCCTTTGCAACTTCCTTTTGGGGCCTAACGCAATTTTACCCACAGGCGGTTTTGCAAAGACGTTTTCAAGCGTTTCGGTTCAGGACTTTCTAAAACGTTCATCGGTAGGCTTTGCTTCCAAAGAAGGCTTTATGAGGGTGCGCGACAATGCTTATATAATGGCGAAAACCGAAGGTTTTGATACTCACGGGCTTGCTGTTAAGGAGAGAGAATGATGCTTGTTGTTAAAAGAAAGACAAGTGAATCGGAAATTTCCGTTACATTTGACAAATCGGAAATAGCACCCGATTACAGAAAGAAAATTAAAACTCCGCTGCCGTTTTTGAATCACATGATTGAGCATATAGTTTGGCGCAGCGGTGTTAACATTACGGTTGACTGCGCACTTGACGAATTTGAACTTGCTCATCTTATTTGCGAAGATGTCGGCATGACGGTGGGCAAGGCCTTTGCAAAGTATGCCTATGAAAACGGAATTAAGGGTTATGGCAGTGCATGCGGTATAATAGATGAGGCACGTGCTTTGGCGGCGGTAAGCTTTGAGGACCGTTCTTTGTTTGTTTTTGAAGGTAAGGAGCGTCTGCCCGAACAGACAGAGCAAATGCTCAGTGAGGATCTGCTGACGTTTTTGGACGGATTTGTTCAAGGTGCGCGCTGTACGCTGCATGTTGATTTATCTGCCGGTGAAAACGGTCACCATATTTGGGAGGCTGTTTACCGTGCTTTCGGCGCTGCATTAAACGATGCTTTGACCGAAAAACAAGGACTAAACGGTACTGCAGGTGTGGCAGGAAGGATTGTGTACGAGATTGAAGAAGTATAAACCGGCGGATTTTTTGGGAAAATACGATACGGTGATATTTGATTTGGACGGCGTTATAACAAGCGAACAGAAGTATTGGGATGCTGCGGCGCTTACAGTATATCAGCTTATTACTGAGCCTTTCGACGTGGGATATGCCTCAAGAAATGTGTCCCTTATTCGTACGCTGATGTTTTATAACGACAGAACGATTACGCTTTTGAAAGACCTTGGCGTTAACTCAAACTGGGATCTTGCGTATGTTGTTTATGCTTTTATGCAGATACTCGGGACATACGACAGCGTGGCTGTTTTCGAGAGCATAAAGAAACTTAATCTCACAGCATTAAAGCTGTATGAATATATTGAAACCCATACTGCTTTGGGCGGCAGAAACGGCAACGCTTACAAGTACCTCGTGAAAATTTTTCAGGAGTGGTATCTTGGCGATGAGCTGTACAGGGCAGTTTATACGGACGGGCTGTCAGTCGGCGGTAAGCCGGGACTTGCACATGATGAGCAGCCGCTTTTGGATAAAGATAAAACCGTAAAGCTTTTAAAAACTCTGAGCGAAGCCAAAACTCTCGGAGTTGCAACCGGCAGACAGTTCGAGGAGGCGGCTCAGCCTCTTAAAAACTGGGGCGTGTACTGTTGTTTTTCGCAAGATAACTTTGCGACATACACTGATGTAATAAATGCAGAAAACGAGACGCATAGCGGACCGTATACAAA
>CAJLYO010000267.1 GCA_905210885.1 uncultured Eubacteriales bacterium
AGCCGCCGCACATTCCAGATTTTTATGTTTCTGAATGTGCATATATTAAGAAAGCGTTCGGAAAAAACGCCGCGTACTTTTATTATAACATATCCTTTTAAAATGTTAAAGAGTTTTATCAAAAACATTATATCAAATCCACCTCACGCTGTCAATCTTTCCTTCGATTTGCATATATCCGTCCGTTATAACGCATATCACAAGGCGTGTACCCTCGATGCTCACAACTTTTTCCTTGGTTTTCACCTTGATACAGCTGTCGGTATACTGCAAAATTCCGGTATAGTTTTCCACGAAAATGCTGTTATCGGAAAACGCCGTCAGCTTAAGCGTGTCTAAAATAGCGTCGGAGGGCATGTCAAACATGTCGCTTAGCCGTTCTCCCAGCGTTTTTACTGCTGCTTCTTTGCGTTTTTTCACCCTGTTTCATTCCCTTCAACATACTTTCTTTGTATATAGAATATATATTCTAAAGAGGTGAAAGTATGAATACTGTAACATATTTGGGCGTATTTGCCGCAATAGGAATGCTGATATTTCCCGATATATGCGCAAATTCGGCACGCCATAGCCTGATTTTGTGCGCAAAAGCGGTAATCCCCTCGCTTTTTCCATATTTTATATGCATTAATCTGATTTTAAAAGGCGGACTTGCCGAAAAAATCGGCAAGCGCACCGGTTTTCTTATGCGGCCCCTGTTTAACGTACCCGGTGAAGGAGCTTTTGTCTTTATTGCCGGGCTTTTAAGCGGATACCCTTCCGGGGCAAAATGTGCGGCAGAGCTTCTTGAAAACGGCAGATGCACAAAACCCGAAGCACAGCGCATGGTTAACTTTTGCAATAATTCCGGACCGATTTTCATATTGGGAAGCGTCGGCTCGTCAATGCTTGGAAACCGTACAGCAGGGGCAATACTGCTTGCCGCACATGTTTTGTCCGCAATAACTTTGGGCATAATACTCGGCAGAAACGCAAAAACGGAAAAAGCCGCAATATCCGTAAAACACCGTGCCGTCGCACCGTCACTTTCCGCCGCAGTAACCGATGCCGTTAACCTTATCCTCTACGTATGCGGATATATAGTATTTTTTAACATTCTCGTTTCTCTTTTATGCGCCGTCGGCATATTCAATCCGCTGTGCCGCATATTTGCAAAATTCGGAGCGTCGCCGGAGGGGGCAAACGCCTTTTTATGCGGTCTTATAGAAATGACGGGCGGAATTTCACGGCTTTCCGCCATAAATACCGCATTGCCAAAGCTTTTGCTTGTATCCGCACTTTTGGGCTTCGGCGGAATTTCCGTAATCATGCAGATTTACGGCATAATTTCAAAATACGGCTTAAGCCTTAAAAGCTTCATATGCGCAAAACTTATGCAGTCTGCAATTTCCGTTGTATACACGGCATTGTTTTCACTGCTCCCCATAAGCATAACGACAGGTACCACAAGCTTTTCAGTACGCGGCACCCTTGTAACATGCATATTTATTGCATTTATAAGCCTGCTGTTTATATACGCGGCATGTTGCATAATAAGACTATTGCAATCGTGCATTAAACATGATATAATTAACTGAATTTTAACAACGAGGTGAATTATGTCAATTACATTCAACGAAAAAAGCAAAACTTTTAATATTTCAACAAAAAACACTTCATATATCTGCGGCATTGCGGACAGCGGACTTTTGGTACATATATACTACGGAAAAAAGACCGGAGATATTGACTGTACCGAAGATTTAACGGCGTATTACGGAAACGCATTTACCCCCATCGAGCCCGACATGGTAAACGGCACGGGCGCAAATACCGCGCAGTTTGAGTACCAGTCTGCCGACACGGATTACCGCACACCCGCAATCAGCGTTATTGCCGCAGACGGCTCGCCGACAGTGCGCCTTCGCTATAAATCACACAGAATTTTTGACGGCAAGCCGAAACTTTCCGGACTTCCTGCGGTTTACACCGAGTCGGACAGCGAGGCTCAAACACTTATAATCACGCTGAAGGATGATTACACAGGTCTTACCGTTGATTTAAAGTACACCGCAATGTACGAATTTGACGCAATAACAAGAAGCGCGGAGATAATAAACAACGGCACGGCAGATGCATCGGTTATGTGCGCGCTTAGCTGTATGGTGGATTTTTGCGGTACGGATTTTGACTTTGTACATCTCCACGGCGCATGGGCGCGTGAACGCCACATAGAAAGAGTGCCCGTTGCCCACGGAAATATCTCAGTCGACAGCAAACGCGGCGCAAGCAGCCACCATCACAATCCGTTTTTTGCGTTATGCTCAAAAAATGCAGACGAGGACGCCGGCGAAGTGTACGGCTTTAACCTGATTTACAGCGGAAACTTTGTTGCCGGTGCCGAGAAGAACGCCTGGGATATCACCCGTGCGTATATCGGAATCAATCCGTTTAATTTCAAATGGAATTTAAAGCCCGGCGAAAGTTTTATCACCCCCGAGGCTGTTTTGGTATATTCCGACAGCGGCTTCGGCAAAATGTCACGCATCTATCACAAACTGTACCGCACAAGGCTTGCCCGGGGCAA
>CAJLYO010000268.1 GCA_905210885.1 uncultured Eubacteriales bacterium
CATGGTGGCAAAATCCGCGGCACAGCTTTGCCCCGGAGAAAAAATTAACGTGAGAATGAACGACGGTACGGCAAAATGCACCGTTGACGAAATACTTTCCCTATAGGAGGAATTACAGTGGCGGATTTTGAGCAATCAATCGACAAGCTTGATAAAATAGTAAAACAGCTTGAAGCCGGGGACTTGTCCTTAGACGAAATGCTGGTGCTTTTCGAACAGGGCATAGGTCTTTCCGCGGCATGCAACAAAATGCTTGACGAGGCGGAAAAGAAAATCAACATTCTGCTGAAAAAAGACGGCGAAATTGTAAAGCAGGAATTTAAAAACGAGGAATAATTATGGACTTTAAAGAAATTTTACAGCAAAAAACGGACATGATAACAAAGTGGATTAACGAGCTTTTGCCACAGGGTGAGGGCTACCACAAGATAATTTTCGAGGCTGCCGATTATTCAATCCAAAACGGCGGCAAAAGAATACGTCCGTTAATCTGCGCGGCGGTGTGTGAAATGCTGGGGGGCAATGCGGAGGAAGCAAAGCATTTTGCCTGCGCGGTGGAATTTATCCACACATACTCTCTGATTCACGATGATTTGCCATGCATGGACGACGACGACTTTCGCCGCGGAAAACCTTCAAACCACAAGGTATACGGCGAGGCGATTGCGGTTCTTGCCGGCGACGGTCTTTTGACATACGCTTTTGAAACGGCGGCAACGGCTGTTTCGCCGAATGCGTGCGCCGCGGTTTCGGAGCTTGCAAAATATGCCGGCTTTAACGGAATGATAGGCGGTCAGGTAATAGACATGGGCGTCCCGAAAAGCACAGACGAGCTTTTCTGCCTTCACAAAAAGAAAACCGGCGCCCTTATATGCAGCGCCGCTCATCTTGGCGCTTTGGCGGCAAATGCAAGTCCCTCCGACATAAAAAACGTTACGGAATTTGCAGAAAACTTAGGCATTGCGTTCCAGATTAAAGACGATATTTTAGACGTTGAAGGGGACGAAAAACTTTTGGGTAAGCCCGTGGGCAGCGACGAAAAAAGCTGTAAAAAAACCTTTATAGACTTTTACGGAATCGATGCGGCTAAAAAATACCTTGACGAATACACGGAAAAGGCAAAAGCCGCCCTTTCCGGCTACGGCGAGTCGGGCGAATTTTTAAGAAATCTTTGCGATATGCTTTTAAACAGAAATTATTAAACCGGAGTTATTTAAAATGAACGCATTAACAGAAGTATTCTCTAACAGAATTTTGCTTGCAGTTTTGTGCGCATGGTTTTTGGCGCAGTTTCTAAAATTTATAATTGTGTTTGCAACGGAAAGCAAGGTTGAATTTGACCGCCTTTTCGGCGCCGGCGGAATGCCCAGCTCTCACACCTCCTCCGTTTGCGCCCTCGTCACATGCGTGGGCAGGGTATGCGGCGCTGGTTCGGTGGAGTTTGCAATATGCATGGTTCTTGCGTTTATAGTAATGTATGACGCAACGGGCGTGCGCCGCGCGGCAGGACAGCACGCGGCAATTTTAAACAAGCTTATGGACAGCTTTGCAAACGGAACCGATGAGCTTGCGAACATTCAGTTAAAAGAGCTTTTGGGGCACACACCCCTTCAGGTGCTTTTCGGCGCGCTTTTGGGTGTGGCAACGGGACTTTTATTTAAATTGTAGACATTTTAAAATAAATATGTTATTATTAATAAACAGTGGCGCAGTATCCTAGTCATATCTGGCAGTTCCCAAGACGGGCCTAAAAATCCGTAAAAGGGCACATCGATGAAGCTTGTGGTGTTTGCTTTCGACGCCCAGTCGGGGGCATATGCTGGAAGAAAGGACGTGGGGCGATCCGCAATGGCATGCGGGCGTTGACCCCGCTTCCGTGGAGGCCCAAACGGGTGGATTGCATGAAAAGTCCTAGACGGACAATCTACTCATTGGGGGTAAACCTGTATTGCGGCGAAAGCTGTGTGCAGCAGTAGCTTGCCTTGAAGCGGTTTCTGTGGGAATTCGGTTCATCGCGTTATGTACCTAGAGCTCGGGTCGCAGCGCAATCTGCGGAGGAAAACACGACTGCAAAAGAGGCTAGGACCTGGCGGAGTTGCTGAGGAAAGCTCCTAGACTGTCTGTGCGTGCCGGGGATTATAGTGTGGTCTTAACGGCATTCCAGTCAAACACGCGGCGACGTGGTTTGGCGGCGTATAATGGGAAACCGCTTCTATCGGCAACGAGGAGTTCGCCGCCGGGAAACCCTACTGGACCTAAGCCGCAAGGTTTATCCGGCACGTCACCACCTTTTTTTAAGACAGCAAAAGGGCTGCTTTCCCGTGAAAGCGGAAAAGCCGGCCTTTTTTATACTGAAAACGGAGGCCTTAACCGGTTATGTCGAAACCCAAAAAAGATCCTCGAATACGCGCCGTCTCCTGGGTGATTTTTGTTTTCTTTCTCTCCTTTGTGCTGTCGCTGCTGATGAGCTGGTCATCCTCCACAGCGCTTTCCACCGTGGGTATCACCCTGGCGACGCTGACCGTGCTGATCCTGGTTACTATCGGCATTCTATTTG
>CAJLYO010000269.1 GCA_905210885.1 uncultured Eubacteriales bacterium
ACTCAATCCAGCTTCTGCCCAAGCCGTACCACATAATATACATAAGAAAAATTTCGCCGTCAAACTTCTTGTGTTTTCTGTATATCATAAGCATAATAAATCCGGCAAGATTCCACAGGCTTTCATACAAAAATGTGGGGTGAACGCAAACCATTTTGCCTGCCTCGTCGCTCATAAGCTGCATGCGCCAGGGGAGCGTTGTTTCGCAGCCGTAAGCCTCGGCGTTGACAAAGTTGCCCCATCTGCCTATCAGCTGCCCTATTAAAAGTCCCAAAACGCATATATCAAAAACTTTTAGGACGCTAAGCTTTTTGTGACGGCAGTAAAGATATGCGGTTAAAACCGCCCCTATTATGCCGCCGTATATGGCAAGACCGCCCTCCCAGATTGCAAAAACCGACAGAAGATTGTCTTTGTATGAGGCAAAGTCGAATATAACAAAATAAAGCCGTGCGCATACAATGCCGACGGGGGTGCCTATTAAGACGATATCCGTTACCGTGTCATTTGGCAGACCGTCCTTTGACGCAAGGTATGAGCAGAATGCGGCTGCAAGCAGCAGACCGCATCCTATTATAATTCCGTACCAATATATATCCTTGCCGAAAAGCGTAAAGGCAACAGGATTAATGTTAAAACTAAGCCCGAGCCCGGGAAACCCTACATAATTCATTTTACAACTCCGTATCCGCTGAGCTCGATAACCGACTTGCCGAAGTCGGACTTCATAAGCTCGATAAATTTATCAACCTTTTCGTTCTCCTCATCGCGTACAACCGCATAGTAGAAGGTGGCAAAGGGATATGTTCCGTCAGCAATCGTTTCGTCCGTGGGTGCAACGCCGTTAATTGACATAAGTTTTAAATCATCGCCGCCCACAACCATTTTTGCCGAATTAAAGTAGTAGAACAGACTGTAACCCATTGCGGACGAATCTGTGTGGTTGAAATTGTAGCTTTCAACGTCCGTCAAAATGCTTGCCATCATAACGGAAATACGTTCTTTTGAAATTTCCTCGTTTATTTCCGCGCCGTCCAAAATGAACTTTTCCATCTGCGCATGGCTTCCGCTGTCATTGTTACGGCAGAATGCCGCAAGCTCTTTGTCATCGCCGCCAAGCTCGCTCCAGCTTTTTATGCTGTTATTCACGTAAATGTCATGAAGCTGTTTTGTGGTTATGTCATTTACTTTGTTCGCCTTATCGTTAAAGAAAACAAGCGCTTCGGTTGCAATGGGAATAAATTTCAGCTTAACGCCCTTTTCCTCGGCATACTTTGTAATTTCCTCGCTGGGGTCGGGAACGAAAATCATTTCAACTTCGCCGTCAATTAAGCGTTTGTAGGAATTTGAAGTTTTCGAGTGCTTTGCCGGTTTTGCTTCGCAGTTTTCCGAATTATAGTAGTAACCGCGGTAAATGTTTTCCGTTATTGGGTATGTTGACGTTGAACCGTCAAGCACCGGAATCTCGGCTTTGGGGGCATCTTCGCGCAAAATTGCCGGTGAATTGCTTATGAAATAGTCGCGTATTGTGTAATAGAGGTTTTCTGCGCATTCCTGGCGCGTTACACCCTGCTGAGGTTTAAAATAGTATTTATCGTCGGCAAAATCCATCGGGTCGTTTTCCTCGCAGTCATCTATAAGCATATAGCTGTTTACCTTTAAGTATTTGTATGCCGGCTTTGCAAAATCGGAAACCGTGTCATAATCAACGTACTGTTCGTCGAATTTAAAGTCATCGGGAATCTCCGCCGACTTCGCTTTAATACCGGTTAACATTCTGTATTGCATAGCGGTAAGCTGTTCGCGTGTTATCTCGCTGTCGGGATTGAATTTATCATCAGCCATGAAAATTCCTTCCTTATAAAGACCCATAACATACGGCGCGTACCAGCTGTCGGGCGCTACATCGGAGAAAACGGGGGTGTCGTTTGAAGTTTCAACGCCGTAAAGACGTGCGAAAACCGCCGCCATTTCGGCTCTTGTGAGTACTCTGTCAGGCTGGAAGGTACCGTCGCCGTTACCGGTCATAACCCCTCTTGCGGACATGTTGTCTACTGCGAAGTTGTAATCGTCCACGTCCGTAAATTTAACGGGCTGTACCTCTGTTATTTCTATCTCGGCATTGTCGGGCGTGTAAGCGTAGGCATACTCACCGTCATAATCGCCTATTGAAAAGGGAATTACGGATTTGTCATCTGCTCTTGCCGCAAGCGTTACCGTATCTTTTCCCCAGTCGTAATCACGGTTGGTTTTCACATACGAAACGTCTGCAAAAGCCGCAGTTGCCAAAAGCTGTGATGCAATGATTAATGAAACAATTTTTTTCATACTATACCTCCGATATATTATTTTATACTAACATTTTACAACAGTCGGCAGTATAAGTCAATAGTTGATATTATTACATTTTTGTGATAAAATTAATAAAAAAGCAATGAGGCGTAGTGTTATGTTAATTTACAATGCAAAAATTGTCACACCGGGTGAAAAAATAATTGAAAACGGGTATGTAAACATTGAAAACGGAGTTATA
>CAJLYO010000270.1 GCA_905210885.1 uncultured Eubacteriales bacterium
CGCCGTCACGGCTTTCATACACACCGGCGGATTTTGAATATGCTATCTGGTCCTGACCGCAGGTTACAAGGTGCAACGGGTCTGAAGGGTCCTGGGCGATATAGTAAAATGCACTTGTTCCAAGCCCGCTTACTCCAAGACCGTCAGCCGCGGTTTTATATGTAAGTTTTCCGTTTTCGCATATTACAATACCGTTTGCCAGCGTACCTACATAAAGTTTATCCTCCGTAACGCTGTCGGGCGTTATGGACTGCGCATTCATAACACCGGGGGCAATAACTGTCCATGTTTTTCCGCAGTCCGCCGACTTTCTTATACCGCCTGCCGCGTTTGCGTATACAATATCGTTGTTAACCGGGGATATCCCTTTTATTGCAAATTCGGCGGTTTGCCACGTTTTGCCGTTGTCGTAGCTTATGCGCTGGCCGCTGTATATTATGTCGGGGTTGTTTCTGTTAAAATGCACAAAAGCGTTTGTGCCCTCGCTCCCGGGCATTGCCGTAAATGTAAGTCCGCCGTCTAAGCTTTCTTTTAAAATACTTTTGTTCCAGCCGCCGACGGAAATTATAACTCTGTTTCTGTCACGGGGGTCAACGTCCACACCGTACACAGACCTCGCGCCCTGATAGCGAATCCAGAACCTGTCCTCTGACGAATAGTTTGTGACAAGGGGAAAAAGCTCGCCGTTTCCGGAAGGGATTGTGCGCATAACGCCGTAGTCCGTAGTGCCTATCAGCATATCGTCGCCGTCTTCGGGATTTACCCAAAATGCCACGGCGCGCAGTCCCGAGCACCCGGAGGCTGACGGATATATATTTTCGCCGCCGTCAGTACTTTTGTAATTCTCATCGCCCATCATAACCCACATTAAATCGGGATTAACATATGACGTTAAAAGCGGCTGAGGACCGCTTCCCCAGTTGTCCTCGAAAAATGCTTTTTCGTTATGTATATTTTCGTTTTTCCACGTTTTACCGTAATCATCGCTGTAACGGTATATCCACTGACCGTGCAGCGTTGCAAAGAATCTGCGGTGTCCGTCGGGGTATTTTGCTCCGAATTTCAGATTGTAAAAACGAAGATTTTCTTTATCCATGTCTTTTGAATTACACATATATTCCCATGTTTTGCCCCTGTCGTGAGAAACAAAAAGCTCCGTTGCCACTCCGCAGTACCAGTCCGATGTTTTATCTGGGTCAAATGTGAAGGAATAAACGGTATATTTATATCCTGCCGACGCATCATCGGGGTCGATAGGTGTTCCGGTAAGACCGCTGTTTCGCGCCTCCCACGTTTTACCGTCATCGGACGTAACGTATATTCCGTCCATAGTGCTTGCCACAAGTTCGTATTCGCACATTTTAAGAGCCGTTACGGTTTTGCCCTCAAGACCTATTTCCTTCCATGTTTCTCCGTTGTCATATGAGCAAAGCACACCGCCCTCGGCAAGGGTTCCGGCATAAATTGTGCGGACGCCTTTTTTCGGCTCGCCGAAAGCGAACAGTTCATAGTGATATCCGTAATGGCTGGGCATATTGTGAACATGCCGCCAGTTTTCACCGCCGTCCGTGCTTTTGAAAATGCCTACGGCGTTTGAAAATTTATTGTCCATTCTTGCCATCATGGCAAAAACCGTATTGTCATCGTCCGGGTGATATGCGATTGAAACAACAGAAACGGTTTTAAGTCCGTTTTGTGACGGACGCCATGTAACGCCGCCGTCATCGCTTCTGTATATTCCTTCGGTATCGTAGCCGAGCAGCAGCTTGTTATTGCTTTTATACGCTATTGCGCCGGCTGTCAGACGCTGACCTGTTTCACCGCCGTAATAGTCGTTTTGAAACTGCACGGGCTCGGTGAAATGATAGTTTAAAAGCCATGGCTTATAATATGTTGTTGTGTAGTCGTCAATATCGGCGTATTCGGAAATTTCGCCGATTTCCGGCCATTTTCTTTCTTTAACCTGGCTTGCACGGACGGAGTTTTGGTCGGAAGCCGAAGGCCCTTCGGCAGCAGGCTTTGTATCGCTGATTACCGCTGCTGCGCCGCCGGGGATTACCTCCAAATATATGTCCGAAGGTTTAAAATACGCCTCTTCCTTATCGTCACCCGCAAGCATAAATGCAATGTTTCCTCTTTGCGTAAGGCTGCTTTTAACATAAGCACTTACGTCAACGGAAAATGCTGTGTTCTCCGAAACCGCGGAACTGCCGAGGTTACCGGTGCTTACCGCTTCTGTTACATACACCATATCGGCAGGCGATCTGTCCTGATACTTATAGCCGTGGACGGTTATTGTTTTACCTCCCATAACACTGTACGGCGTTAACGTAAGAACATATTTATCATTTGCCGACGGAATATTATCAAGCTTAAAAAACACATAGCCTCTTGCGCAAAGCTGACCTTTTCCGCCGACTTTTATAACATTTTCGCCCGAATGGTTGCTTTTTGCGTATGCCGCTTCAATATATGCATGACCGCTGCAGGGGATTTTCTCCGTTTCATCGGCGAAAAC
>CAJLYO010000271.1 GCA_905210885.1 uncultured Eubacteriales bacterium
GCCCTTGGGCACTGCCACCCTCTTTATAAAGAGGCGCTTCACAACCAGGTAGACAAGCTTATTCACACAAGCAGCCTTTACTACGTAAAAAACCAGGCGCTTTTGGCAAAAAAGCTTTGCGAGATTTCCTGTGCCGACAAGGTGTTTTTTGCAAACAGCGGCGCGGAGGCAAATGAAGGCGCGATAAAGCTTGCGCGCATAAACAGCTATAAAAAGGGCTTTACAAATAAAATAGAAATAGTTACGTTAAAAAATTCCTTCCACGGCAGAACGCTCGCAACCGTTGCCGCAACAGGTCAGGAAAAATATCAGAAGCCGTATAAACCCATGCTTGAGAAATTTGTCCATGTTACGCCCAACGACTTATCGGAGCTTGAAAGTGCGGTAGGCGAGAACACATGCGCCGTTATGCTTGAGCTTATTCAGGGCGAAAGCGGCGTGCACCCTTTAACAAAGGAGTATGTCGAGCTTGCACGCAAACTGTGCGATGAACACGGCATAGCACTTATATTTGACGAGGTTCAGACAGGCATAGGCAGAACCGGCAAGATGTTTGCATACGAAAACTACGGTGTTACACCGGATATTTTCACTCTTGCCAAGGCTTTGGGCGGCGGCGTGCCCATCGGCGCCGTGTGCGCAAAAGACGAATTTTGTGCCTTTGCTCCCGGTGACCACGGAAGCACATTCGGCGGAAATCCCTTCTGCTGCGGTGCGGCTTTGGCGGTTTTGAATATCATTCAGTCGGAGGAGCTTGACATAAACAGCAAAATGATGGGCAAATATTTTAAGGAAAAAATTCTTGCCATGAATTCCGATAAGATAAAGGAAGTCCGCGGCATGGGACTTATGCTGGGCATTGAACTTAATGTCAGCGCAAAAGCGGTAAACAAAAAGCTTTTTGAAAACAAAATTCTTTGCGGAACGGTAGGCGACAGCACCCTTCGTCTTCTTCCTCCTCTGATTATAAACAAAGATAATATTAACGATTTCACAGATGTGCTTGAAAAAATCTTAAAGGAGCTTGATTAAAAATGAAACATTTACTTACTATTGCAGATATGACCGTTGAGGAATTTGAAAAAATTCTATCACTTACCGAAAAGTTAAAAAAACAGCTTAAAACAGGAGTCGCAAACAGGACTTTGGAGGGCAAAACCCTGGGCATGATTTTCGCAAAATCCTCCACACGTACAAGGGTTTCTTTTGAAGTCGGAATTTCCCAGCTCGGCGGAATGGGCTTGTTCTTAAGCTCCGCCGACATTCAGCTCGGACGCGGCGAATCCATTTACGACACTGCAAACGTTCTGTCGCGCTATTTAAACGGAATTATGATAAGGACGTTTAAACAAAGCGATGTTGAGGATTTGGCAAAGTACGGATCAATTCCCGTTATAAACGGTCTTACCGACGACCACCACCCCTGTCAGGCGCTTGCGGATTTGTTTACGATTTATGAGCATAAAGGCTCTCTGAAGGGTAAAAAGCTTGCATATATCGGTGACGGAAACAACGTTGCCCATTCACTTGCGGAAGCGTGCGCAAAAGCAGGCATGCACTTTGCAATTGCCGCGCCCAAGGGATATATGTGCAATCAGGAAATAATGGAAAATGCCGCAGCTCAGGCAAAACTGACCGGCGGAAGCATTTTGCAGACCGAAGACCCTGTTGAAGCAATAAAAGACGCAGACGCGGTTTACACCGACACATGGGTAAGCATGGGTCAGGAAAGCGAAAAAGCCGAGCGCGTTAAAATTTTCATGCCGTACCAGGTTAACGAAAAGCTTTTTGCAAACGCAAAAGAGGACGCAATATTCATGCACTGCCTGCCGGCATACAGGGGCTATGAGGTAACGGAAGGCGTAATAGACGGTAAAAATTCCGTTATATTTGACGAAGCCGAAAACCGTCTGCATGCACAAAAAGCAGTAATGGCGGCGCTTATGGCATAAAAGGGGAGAAAAACTTTGAGCAGCAACAGTATGGGAGTGTTTACCGTGCGGCGTGCAGCGGACGATGACGCCGGTGATATCGCAAAAATAACACACTCCGCATTTTTAAAATACATTCAGCTTGCCGGACTGTCCACAACGGCGGCTCTTTCGGAAACAACAGAAGACGTGCAAAACGACATAAAAAACAAGCTTGTCCTCGCGGCATTTTTAGATGATAAAACAGTAGGCTGCGTCCGTGTGGAAATAAAGGGCGATACGGCGTACTTAAGCCGATTTGCCGTAAGCAACGAATATCAGAATTTGGGAATAGGAAAATCCCTTATAAATATGGTGGACGTAGAGATGCGCGCAGCAGGCGTAAAACGTCTGTGCCTGCACACCGCCTCAAAAGTTGCGTCCCTTGTTAGATTTTATTACAGCCGCGGATTTTTTGTTGAGTCAACATCTTTCGGCAAGGGCTACGTGCGTGCATTGCTTGTTAAAGAATATTAAGAAAAACAGCTTGGTTTTAACTCCAAGCTGTTTTGTTTTAAATATACT
>CAJLYO010000272.1 GCA_905210885.1 uncultured Eubacteriales bacterium
TGTGGAGTCGCTGTCGTCGTACGCACGCCAGTTTTTGGGACAGATGGACAAGCCCGATGTTGATTACATTGAGGGACTTTCCCCGGCGATTTCAATTGACCAGAAAACAACGGCGAAAAACCCCCGTTCAACCGTTGGTACGGTTACGGAAATTCACGATTATTTAAGACTTTTATACGCACGTATCGGCGTGCCTCACTGTCCGTCATGCGGAGATGAAATAAGAAAGCTTTCCGTAGACCAGATTGTGGACGGAATAATGAGCATGCCTGCCGGTACAAGGCTTTATATTCTTGCCCCCGTTATCCGCGAGAAAAAGGGCGAGCATGTTAAGCTGCTTAAGGATTTTTACAAAAGCGGCTACGCAAGAGTAAAGGTTGACGGAACAATGTACCGTCTTGACGAACCTATTTCCATAGATAAAAAGCGTAAGCACACAATTGAGATAGTTGTGGACAGAATTGTTATAAAAGACGAAATACGCCGCCGCGTTGCGGATTCGGTGGAAACCGCCGCCGCTCTTTCCGGCGGAATAGTTGTTTCGGAGAACGCGGACGACGGTACACGTCGTCTTTATAATCAGAATTACGCCTGCGCAAAATGCGGAATAAGCATGGAGGAGCTTTCTCCACGCATGTTTTCCTTTAACAATCCCTTCGGCGCGTGCCCCACGTGCCTCGGACTGGGATATCAGATGAAAATTGACCCCGATTATGTCATACGCGATAAAAGCAAGTCCATAAACGAAGGAGCGATTAACGCTACAGGCTGGAGCGTGGTGTCCGATGAATGTACCGCGCGCATGTACCTTGAGGGTTTGGCACGGCACTATAAATTCAGTCTTGACACGCCGGTGTGCGATTTGCCCGATGAAATTACGGACATAATTCTTTACGGAACACGGGGCAAAAAAATCCAGTTTGAATACACAAGAAATTACGGCAGCGGAAACTTTATGTCCTCTTACGAGGGTGTTATTCCGAATCTTGAACGCCGCTATCACGATACGTCGTCCGAGTGGGTGAAAAATGAAATAGAGTCGTATATGTCAAATAACATATGCCCCGACTGCGGAGGTGCGCGTCTTAACCCACAGGCGCTGGCGGTTACAGTCAACGGTGTAAATATCGATACCGTTTCGCATATGTCCATTAAGGAAGCACGGGACTTTTTTGCGGCAATAACCCTTACCGATAAAGAAAAAATCATTGCAAAACAGATTTTGAAGGAAATAAACGACAGACTGGGATTTTTGGTAAACGTGGGACTTGAATATCTTACGTTGTCGCGCTCGGCAGGCACGCTTTCCGGCGGTGAGGCTCAGAGAATACGTCTTGCAACCCAGATAGGTTCTTTCCTTATGGGCGTTTTGTATGTTCTCGATGAGCCGAGCATCGGTCTGCACCAAAAGGATAACGAAAAGCTTATAGAGGCACTAAAACAGCTTCGGGATTTGGGCAATACCGTTATTGTCGTTGAGCACGACGAGGACACAATGTACGCCGCAGACCATATTATAGATATCGGACCCGGCGCCGGACGAAACGGCGGTTATGTGGTTGCGGAAGGCACAGCCGAGGAGATAAAAAAATGTGACAAATCGGAAACCGGACTTTATCTCTCGGGTAAAAAGAAAATAGAAGTGCCAAAAACCAGAAGGAAGGGGAACGGCGCGTTTCTTGAGGTTAAAGGCGCGGCGGAAAATAACCTGAAAAGTGTTAACGTGAAAATTCCTTTGGGGACATTTACGTGCGTTACCGGTGTGTCCGGCTCGGGAAAATCCTCCCTCGTAAATGACATTATATACAGAAAGCTTGCACAGCTTTTAAACGGCTCAAAGCGCAAAGCAGGCAAGTTTAAGGAGCTTAACGGCTGGGAAAACCTCGATAAGGTTATAGATATTGACCAGTCGCCTATCGGACGCACTCCCCGTTCAAATCCGGCAACGTATACCGGACTTTTCGGCGATATAAGAGAACTTTTTGCCTCTACAAATGACGCAAGGGCGAAGGGCTACAACGCAAGCCGTTTCAGCTTTAACGTTAAGGGCGGACGCTGCGAGTCGTGTACCGGTGACGGAATTATAAAGATAGAAATGCATTTTCTGCCGGACGTTTACGTGCCCTGCGAAGTGTGCAAAGGAAAACGCTACAACAGGGAAACCCTTGAGGTTAAGTATAAGGGCAAAAGCATAAGCGATGTGCTTGAAATGACGGTTGACGAGGGTGTGGAATTTTTCGAGAATATACCTAAAATTTCGCGGAAGCTTAAAACTTTGCAGGAAGTAGGTCTGGGATATGTTAAAATCGGACAGCCTTCTACCACGCTTTCCGGCGGCGAGGCACAGCGTGTAAAGCTTGCAACGGAGTTAAGCCGCAGAAGCACGGGCAAAACGGTTTATATTTTAGACGAGCCCACAACCGGACTTCATACGGCAGATGTTCACAAACTGATTGACGTTTTGCAAAAGCTTGCGGATAACGG
>CAJLYO010000273.1 GCA_905210885.1 uncultured Eubacteriales bacterium
AATTGTAAACACCCCCGTATACAAGGCATTTTCCGCGGATTTGACAACAGTTTTCAGCGGACTCAACGACGAAAACAAGGACGAAAAACCGTCAAAAATACACGTTGAAATGACAAAATTTATAAAGGAAATGAATAACAGCAGAGCATGGCAGGGACTGTTCACCGTAACGGTAAACGGAAAAACCGTACTTGAAAACGCCAAAGGCGCCCTGCATGAGGTCCCGGGCAGCGGTCCGCGAGGCTACACACGGCTTTACGCCGAAGACGGAAATACTTATTTTTCAATTGACAGAATCGACTTTTTCCTGGACGGCGAAAGCGTAATCAATGCCGTTTACGAAGATGACGCCGCCGAAATTTTTGAAACGGATTTTGTACGGCATTACACAGGGGAACTAACCGAAGGCGAAGGAAAATACGGACTTGAAATGCGCGGAAACAGGAAAAACGGTCAGCTTTATCTCAGCGAAATTCCACTTGACGCCGGGAAATACATTAAAACAATCGCCGGCGGAAAATACACCTTTAAAAAGGACAGCGTAAGCGGAAAATTTTTAATTTGCCGTTCGTCCCTTGTTCTTGACGAAATTGAGGGAACAATAAACGGTATCACAAAAGATACAATGAATTTTAAAAGCAGCGACGGTTCAATAAATATTTCCATGTCGTTTAACAAGGACAGCTCAAACACAAAAAGCACCGAACTTGTCCGCAGAATCTACTCGGAGTATGACCCGGACGCAAACGAATTTGATAAAACACTTTCCGGCGGTTTCTATTCGCGCCGACTTTCGGATTTACCCTTTACCCTTACTTTAAATGATGACGCAACAGGTGTTATATTTAAGCTTAAAGACGGCTTTAATCCAGGCGAATGGTATTACTCCTATTCCTCCTATATGAATGACGATACGGACGTGTATGCAAAATATCATTCAAAGTACGGCGCACGGGAAACGCTTCTTCCTCTGTCCGTTTCTTACGGCTCTCACAATCTGCAATTTAAATATTATAATATCGAACCATATTTTCACGAAAGCTATTTTGACATTATGTTCAAAATAGAAGACGGCGAAATCATGTATACAATCTGCAACGAGTATGTAACGGAAAATCAAAGCTATTCCGGAGAAAAGGCGCAAAGAATTATTGACACGTACTTTATATACCCCGAATTTCCCGGGGAATAATAAAATAATACACAGACCGTTTTAAAACGGTCTGTGTATTATTTTATTTGCTGTCTTAAGCAGGCGTTTTCGGTATACGCACGACATATTCTATATAATCCTCCGCCTCGTTTTTCTCCGACACGGCATTAATACCCGATTGTTTCATCATATCAATCGCCTGTTTTATGGTATTTGAAAATATGCGTATATCCTTTATAATTCTTATTTGCCTGCCTTTTTTACGCGGCTTTTCGCTCGGCGCGCCGAGGCTTTCTATGTATTTTTCCGTTTGCGCCACATTAAGCTGCATTTTACATATATGATTTACCGCAGTTTTTCTCAGTTCCTCCGTTTCAAGCCTTAAAAGCGCCCTTGCATGGCGTTCCGTCAGCTTATGCTCTGTAAGCATTTTTTTAATTTCGGGACTTAGCTTTAAAATACGCAGCTTATTTGCAATATATGCCTGGCTCTTTCCGATTTGTTCCGCAAGCTCCTCCTGTGTAAGTCCGAAATCGGTTATGAGATTGCTGTACGCCTCGCCTTCCTCAAGATAATTCAGATTTTCGCGCTGAAGGTTTTCTATAAGCGCCATTGCCGCACTGTCGTAATTTGTAACGGAAATTATTATTGCGTCAACGTTCTTAAGTCCGGCAGCGATGCACGCACGCAATCGCCGTTCACCTGCCACAAGCTCGTACTTTGACCTTGTTCCGCGGCGCACGGTTATTGGCTGGATCAAGCCGTGCTGTTTTATCGACGCTGCAAGCTCATCTATAGACGCCGATGAAAAGTGCTTTCTCGGCTGATTTGGGTTTGTTCCGATTTCCGATATGGGTATCTCGGCAAGCCTATTTTTCTGTGCCGAGCCGAATAATGCCGTTAGTTCCATAAAAATCATTCCTTTCTTTTGTATCTGTAAAAATTATACCATAAAAAAACAGTATTTCACGAAAAATCGTTCGTAAAATACTGATATATTTCGACATTTAATACCCTAATTCGCCGGAAAGCGACTCATCATTGTCGATCCATGTCTGCACATCTACCGTAATATACTTATCTTTATCGGAGCGGTACACAACCCTGTCTATCCCGGCGTTTATAATAAGCCGTTTGCACATGGCGCAGCTTGACGCATTTTTTATATACTCACCGCTGTCCGCCTCCTTGCCCACAATATACATAACAGACCCCAGCATATCGCTTCGCGCCGCACTGATTATGGCATTCGCCTCGGCGTGAACACTTCGGCAAAGTTCATAACGCTGTCCGCGGGGAATATTCAGCATAGCGCGGCGGCCG
>CAJLYO010000274.1 GCA_905210885.1 uncultured Eubacteriales bacterium
TCCCAGTCTGTCGTACATTTTTCCGTCTACCCATGCTTCAAGGTTTATTATCATGTCAATTTTTTCCGCGTCCTTTACGGCGCCTATACCGAAAATCTGTTTGACGTCTATTATACCCACGCCGCGCAGCTCTATAAAATGCCGTATTATCTCAGGTGACGAGCCCACAAGAGAAATTGCGGAAACCTTTTTTATTTCAACGGCATCGTCCGCAACAAGACGGTGGCCTCTTTTTACGAGCTCAACCGCCGTTTCACTTTTGCCTACGCCGCTTTCTCCCAGCATAAGTATACCTTCGCCGTAAACCTCGATTAAAACGCCGTGGCGTGTAATGCGCTGAGCAAGGACGTTGTTTAAAAATGCGATAAGCGCGCTCATAAAGGACGAAGTTGAAAGACCTGTCCTGAAAATCGGTATCTCGTACTTTTTTGCACACTCGATTGCCTCGGGAAAGACCTCAAGCTGTCTTGTGAAAATAAGTGCAGGAATATCCTTTGAAAACAGCTTATCGAATATATCCAAAAGCTCCTCGTGCGATTTTTTTGTCAGAAACGTATGCTCGACCATGCCCAGTATCTGTATGCGCGAGCGGTCAAAGTAATCGTAAAATTCAACTATCTGAAGCGCCGGTCTGTTAACGTCCGGCGTTGTTATATAAACCTTGTCCGCAGGTGTCGGCGCAATTATTGTTTCAAGCTTAAAGCGCTTTACCACGTCGGACAGCGGTACGGTATATATCATCTCTTCCATCTGTTTTCCCCCTTTACGCTTTATTATATCTTATTTTGTGTTAAAAATCAACTTAATAAACAATTTTTAAAAAAATATTGCATAATTTTTCTGACGGTAGTAAAATATATATGTAGCTATTTTTAAAAAGGAGTGTGTGAAAATGGATTTAAAGGGTTCAAAAACAGAGGCAAACTTAATGGCGGCTTTTGCCGGTGAGTCGCAGGCAAGAAATAAGTACACATATTATGCAAGCAAGGCGAAAAAGGAAGGCTATGAGCAGATTGCCGATATTTTCACCGAAACTGCAAATAACGAAAAAGAGCATGCAAAAATCTGGTTTAAGCTTTTAAATAACGGTGTCGGCGATACGATGCAAAATCTGAAGGACGCTGCCGGCGGAGAAAATTACGAGTGGACGGAAATGTATAAGCAGTTTGCGGAAACCGCCGAGAAAGAAGGCTTTGTGCAGATTGCCGCACTGTTCCGTGCAGTGGGCGAAATAGAAAAGGAGCACGAGGAAAGGTATCTTACATTGCTTAAAAATGTTGAGGAAGGCATGGTTTTCAAAAAGGAAGAGGAAGTATACTGGATTTGCAGAAACTGCGGACATATTTACAAAGGAACCGAAGCACCCGAGGTTTGTCCCGTGTGCAGCCACCCCAAGGCTTATTTTGAAAAGAGGGCACAGAATTATTAAACCGAATTACGGCGCAGCGATTAACGGCTGCGCCGTTTTTTTATCAAAAACTGTACGGCTTTTTTGTTTCTTTGTTTCTGTATTCATGCTTTTCGTAATAGCCGATTAAATTCTTTTCGCCGTCGCGCAGAGCAACCATATAAACGTCTTTGTTTTCTTTTTCATTATAATATGTGTACATAATATTGTTACTATGGCTTTCCTTAAACCACGCGAGAACCTTGTCAATTAATTCGTTTGAATTTGCATTGTGGCAGTCTTTAAGGCTTTTTCCGGTCAGGTCACGGTGATAACGGCTTACTGCCGCAGGGTTCATGTACACAATTGTTGATTCCAAATCGCATATAACTACAGCCGCTGTGTCTTGGTCTATAACGCTTTTAAAAAGTAAATTTAACATGCCGTTCAACTCCTTTCCTCAATTATACCCCTGTCCGCAAAACAAATCAAGTCTTTTTGCTTGACATATTGTCAAAATATAGTATAATTTTAGTGAGAATATTTTAACTTAGAAACGGGGAGTTACATATGATAATTAAAGGAATGACAATAAATTTTTTGGGTGACAGCATAACCGAGGGCGTAGGAACAACCTCGAATGAAAAAAGATATTTTGAAGTAATGAAAGAAAAATACGGATTGAAAGCGGTAAACTGCTACGGCGTAAGCGGTACAAGAATTGCACGCCAGCGCTCTGTCAGCGAACAGGTTTCGTATGATGAATACTTTTCACTCAGAGCCGATAAAATGCCGGCGGACGCCGACGCGGTGGTAGTGTTCGGCGGTGTAAACGATTACGGCCATGGTGACGCGCCCATGGGCAAATTTACTGACAGAACTCCGGACACATTTTACGGGGCATGCCATGAGCTTTATTTAAAGCTTATAAACAAGTACCCCGGAAAGCCGATAATTATCATGACGCCGATGCACTGGGACAGAGAGCTTGAACTCCACGGAAGACCGGACGGGGAATATATACTGGAGGATTATGTAAATGCCATTAAAGAGGTGGCAAGATACTACTCGCT
>CAJLYO010000275.1 GCA_905210885.1 uncultured Eubacteriales bacterium
CTGTTGCCGCGTTTGCCGGTCTAAAAGCAATCGTGCGCTGTCACGCAGTCGTTGTACCTATAACTCTTGCGGCGGCGGCAGTGCTTTTTGCAGGCAGTATAAAATCCTTTGACGCAAATGATATATACCCGGTTTTCGGTGACGGAGTTAAAAATTTGTTGTACTCACTGCTTTTTACGACTTACTTCACGGACTTTTTTGTTATAACAATGATTTTTCCTTACATGCAAAAAAGCGCCGCCGCAAAGCCTGTTATAATGCGCTCAGCGGTATATTCGTCGGCAGTTCTTATCGCAATAATATCCGCAGTTGTTCTGGCAGTGGAAAATAACACGGTAATCCCCGTATTCAGGCTTGCTCGTGAATTCAGTTTCAGCAGCAGCTCCGCTGTGGAATCCATATTTACTTCGCTGTGGTTTTTAAGCTTTTATCTTAATTTTTCCCTTATGTTGTACTACGGCTGCAAGCTTTTCGCCATGAACGGCTCATATTCTAAGATTATCGTCCCGTTTGCGTTTATAACATACGGAATAAGCGTTCTGCCGTCAAATATTACCGTTCTTGCGCATTGGACGGAAATTCTCGATAAAGTAAAGCTTGCGGTATTTTTTGTTATACCGATAATAATTTTAGTTGCATCAGCTTTAAAAAAGGGGTGAGGGACAAATGAAAAAAGCGGTAATCGCCGCACTTGCGTCAGTTTCGGTTCTTTCGGGCTGTTATCGTCCGGAACAGGTTAACACCCTTGCATATCTTATGGCGGTTGGGATTGATAACGGCGAATATACCATGGAATTTGCAAATCCTGTCGCATTTGCCGGGGAGGATCCCGGAAATCTCGGCGGTGAGGACTCATCGCTTATAAGCACAACGGTGCAAAGCGACAGCCTTTACGAAGCGTTTGCAAAGGCGGAAAGCACTTTGCTTAAAAAAATCGACACTTCATATACAAAGCTGATTGTTTTTAACTGTGAATATAACAACGGAAACATAAAAAACGACATTGATTTTATGATTAATTCTCCGCGGTTTAACCCGAAAACATACGTTGCTTTTTCCGAGTGCACCGCAAAGGAGTATTTTTCAAAGCTGAAATCTCCTCTTGAAACAAATCCGGCGCGGTATTTCGATAATATTTTCAGTCCGGATTTTAACGAATACGCACCTGAAGCGATATTAAAAAATGCCTCGGCGCACAATGTTCTTTTTCCCCTTGTGGAAGAAAATGACAACCGGGCAGGTACGATAGCTGCGGAAAACGGTAAGGTTATGTATAAAAAGACCGCGGAAAGCGGCAGAATATATAATATAGTAACGTGCAATCTTAAAAGTGTCGATTATAGCGCCGGTGGACTGACAGTCAGACTGTACCAAGGCGCAAAAACAAAAACGGAAATAAAATCCGTAAAACCCCCGGAGACGGTATTTACGGTTAGCTTAAAAGGAGAGATTCTTGAAAATCCCGGAGGCTTAAAGGAGGAGGAGGCGGAAACAATCATACGTGACGCATTGAGGGACGAAATCAGCGGCGAGCTGTACAACAGCTATAAGCTTGAAAATTTCGACTTATTCGGTGTTT
Source organism: uncultured Eubacteriales bacterium (assembly GCA_905210885.1). Taxonomy (GTDB): domain Bacteria; phylum Bacillota; class Clostridia; order Monoglobales; family Firm-18; genus CAJLYO01. The sequence goes on from CAJLYO010000275.1 coordinate 1,580, forward strand.
TACCGCTTTTTAAAAAGAAGTTTTTAACAAATGGTGAATATGAAAAATTTGCAAAAGATATCTCGCCGTCGGATATTTCGTATGAAGTCTTTGCGAAGATAAACATTCAGCGTGACGGCACTTTTAAAAAGGAAAGGTGATTTTTTTATGAATAACCGAAAAATATACTGCGCTTTTACAATCACATTAACCGCTGTTGGGGTAGCGGCGCTTGCCGCTTTTGCACGGCTTAACGTATATAAAAATACCGTTACTGCTAACTACCGCCGCGCCTTTACGGAGCTTTCCGGATATGTAAGCGACATAGATATAACCCTGTCAAAGGCGGCGGTTACAACCGATACGGCACGTTTGTCAGCCCTTGCGGACAAGCTGTGGCTTTACTCGGCTTTTGCTAAGGAAAATCTGGGTCTTTTGCCCACATCGTCCGTTCAACTTGACAACACCTCTGATTTTTTGTCACAGGTGGGTGACTATACCTACTGTGTAACAAATAAAGCCGAGCGCGGCGAAGGCTTAAGCGAGGAAGAATACGCACAGCTTTCGTCCCTTTCCGATTACGCAAAAACCCTGTCCGCACAGCTTTTGAAAATGGAGGAAGGTGTTATGAACGGCGATATACCGGTATCCGGCAGTGAGGGCATGTTGGCAAAATCCGCCCCGACATTCGGCAGCGATTTGGAGGAAATTGAGGAAAAATTCAACGATTATACCTCGCTTATATACGATGGTCCGTTTTCAAAACACACAGAAACAGTCAGAGGCGATATGTTAAATTCCGAGGAAGTAACCAAAGAGAGCGCAGCAAAAACGGCAAAAGAATTTACCGGCTGTGACACTGTCAGGTTTACCGGTGAAAGCGGAGGAGCT
>CAJLYO010000276.1 GCA_905210885.1 uncultured Eubacteriales bacterium
GGTTATGGGGCATATCGGCTCCGAGCGTGCCGGCATGAGGTATCTTGCCGATATTCTGACCGAAAAGCACCCGGAGTTTAAAACCGAGTATATCGAGTGCGGCGAGGTTTATTCATATACGGATCAGAGAGAGCATAAGAATTTTTAGCCGGCGTACTTCGTCATGTCATTTTTATGATAAGATTTTCGGTCTTATTTATGGGTATTACCCCTTAGCTGATGTAATTCAGCAATAAAAGAAAACAATAAAGTAATTTGTAAAAACAGCAAGGAGACTAACTATGAATATGAGAGAGAGCAAAATTTTAAGAACGATTAAAGAGGGGAAAACAGCTGTGTCGGCAAAGCTGAATTTTTCTGATCCGAGAGGGGTGGAGCTTGCGGCTATGTGCGGTTTTGACGCAGTATGGATTGACATGGAGCATGTTCCGAACGGCTTTCACGATGTTGAAGAAGCGGTCAGGGCTGCAAAAAATTTCGACTGTGATATTATAACGAGAGTAGCAAAGGGGTGCTACAGTGATTATATACGTCCGCTTGAAGCAGACAGCGCCGCGATAATGATACCGCATCTTATGAGCCTTGAAGAAGCAAAAAAAATAGTTTACTATACAAAATTTCATCCCGTCGGCAGAAGACCGCTCGACGGAGGAAATGCCGACGGAGGCTATTGTATGGTTGATGTTTTCGATTATATGAAAGCTGCAAATGAGCAGCGTATAACAATTGTACAGATTGAAGATCCCGAACCGATTGACGAGCTGGAAGAAATTTGCAGGCTTCCCGGCATTGACATGCTGTTTTTCGGACCTGCGGATTTTTCACAGGGAATAAAAAAGCCATGCGATTTTTCAAATCCGGAAATATCCGAATGCAGAAAACGTATTGCGGATACAGTGCACAGAAACGGCAAATATTGCGGGACCACCGGAAGTGCGGAAAATTTTGAGGAATATAAGGAGCTGGGCTATAATCTGATTAATATTATATCGGATGTTACAACACTCGGCGAAGGATATAAAAGCGCTTTGGCGCTTATAAACAGATAAGAAGGAACATGAAAAAGCCGGAAATACAATATTGATAAAGCGATTGATTTCCTTCAGACTATCGGAAAAACGGTTTTTATACCGTGTATCCGCCGGAGCACAGCAAAAGTGGCGGGAATTAAGATAAAAGTCTTATGAAAGGTGATTAAAATGAAAAATGTTACATATAAGGATTTGCGCAGCGGTTTTGAAAACGCCGGAATATGCAAAGGAGATACTGTTTTAATTCATTCGGCAATGACGCCTATCGGTAATGTTGAGGGCGGTGCAAAAAGCGTTGCGAAAGCGCTTATTGACGCTGTCGGTAAGGAGGGTACGGTTGTTGCGCCTGCGTTTTGCTTTGCAAAGGAAGCGGAGGAAGAACCGATTATTGATGTGCAAAATGATAAGTCTGAGATGGGCGCTGTAAGCGAAGCAATAAGAACAACTCCGGGCGCAAAAAGAAGCATTGCATACAGACACAGCTTTTCGGCAATAGGCAAACATGCAGATAAAATTATAAACGTGAATCCGTATTACAGTGTGTTTGATATTGACAGCAGCTTCGGAAAGCTTTTGGGACTTAACGCAAAGGTCATTCTTCTCGGTGTTACATGGGTCAATTCCACAACACATCATTTTGCGGAATACCTGCTTAACGTTAAAGACAGACATACTGTTGAGAAAAGGGTGAAAATAAAAAATGAAGACGGCTCACTTACGGCTGCCGTTCTGACGGACTATCAGCCGAAGCCTAATGACTCGGGAGAATATTATTCATTTCCTCATGATTTTAACAGAGCCGGACTTATGCTTGAAAAATCCGGGAAAGTCAGAATTTCACCTGTCGGAAATGCATTGGCAAGGGTACATTATATGAGGGATCTGGTACATCTGTTTTTGGACAATTACGGTGTTACATATAATATGTTTGCTGTTGATGACATAAGCGGAAAACCCGTGATACTTCCGGATGGGGTGACATTGAAAAAGAAATACCATGATGGCTGCGGAAGGCTTGATATTGCAGAGTGGTCGTGCGTAAATAAGGATGATATTTTCAAGAAGTTGAATACTATAGGATAGGCGCAAGGTACAGGAGAGTGCGAGGGGCAATCCCTCATTTTGTGTAAACCTCAAAATTGACTCCAAAATGATAATATAATCTAAATAGCGGATATTTCATTTAACAGATGAAAAAATAATCGGCATACAGTGGAAATATATAGTGCGTAAACGACGGGAAGGTGGTTGGAGTAAATCAATCAGCTTCTCGTTTTGCTTTGTAGGACAAAATACATTGCGTAACATCATGAAAGGGTTGGATGTAAAGAATTTTGATGACCTGAAAGATGTGTTTAAGATGATGGTCGGAGA
>CAJLYO010000277.1 GCA_905210885.1 uncultured Eubacteriales bacterium
GCTTTGGTTATTTTGGGATTTGTTTCGACGCGCTTTATATGGATGACGGAAATTACCGGAAACAGTATTATTCCGACGGAAAGTCTGACTGCTGAGCTTGAAAAATACGGCGTGAAAAGCGGTGCGCCGATTTCAAAAATTGATATAGGAATTATAAGAAACAGGCTTGTTACGGATATTCCCGAAATTTCGTGGGCTGAGTTTAACATAAAAGGAACTACCGCTGTTTTGGAGGTTAAGGAACGACAGCAGGTTCCGGAGAAGTTTGACAGAAATGCACCGTGCAGTCTTGCCGCGGCAAATGACGGAGTTATTGTAAGGGCGGACATAACCGAGGGTGAAAAACTGGTTTTGCCCGGGGACGTTGTAACAAAAGGACAGCTTTTGGTGAGCGGACTTGTGAAAAGCGAAAACACTTCGAGGTATGTTCATTCCGACGGTGAAATCACCGCGCGGACATGGCATGAGAAAACGGTGGATTTACCGTTGTATAAAGAAATTAAGACGCGCACAGGGGCGCATAAATCAAAGCATTCGCTATCAATATTTAACTTTTATATTAAATTTTATTTAAATGATAGAATTTCGTATAAGAATTATGATAGAATAAGTTATGTGAAAAATTTTACCCTGGGCGGCGGTTACGCTTTGCCTGTTGCGTTCCATTATGACAATTACACGGAGCAAAACGTAAAAAAAGCGGAAATGACGCCGAATGAAGCGGTTTTAAGCGTGCAAAAGGAGCTTGACGCGGAAACGAAAAATGCGGAAATTGTGAAAAAAAGCCATAAAATCAGCGGCAACAAGCTGACGGTAACATATGAATGTATTGAAAATATAGCAGAGAAGGTTGGTTTTGAATTTGACGACGGAGAAAATAATCAAAGCACAGAGCATTGAGGAAATAAGCGCGGTTTTCGGCGCTTATGATGCGTATTTAAAATTGTTGGAAAGGCACTTTAACGTCAATATTCTTCACCGTGACGGCGCGGTTAAAATAACGGGAGAGGAAGCTTTTGCCGACAGGGCGGCGCGTGCGGTTTCAAGTCTTATGGACATGAACAAAAAAGGAGAAGTCATAACCGAGCAGAACGTAAGGTATGTTATATCCCTTGTGGACGATAATTCCGAGGGTGAAATAGGCGCCCTTACCGACGGTACGGTATGCATAACCGCAAAGGGCAGACCTATCAAGGCAAAGACACTGGGACAAAAGAAGTACATTGACGCAATAGGTTCAAATACAATTACCTTCGGCATAGGTCCTGCCGGAACGGGCAAGACGTACCTTGCCGTTGCTATGGCGGTTAATGCTCTTAAAAACAAGGAGGTCAGCCGTCTTGTTATAACACGTCCCGCTGTGGAGGCAGGAGAAAAGCTGGGTTTTCTGCCCGGGGATTTGCAGGACAAGGTTGATCCGTATCTTCGTCCCCTTCATGACGCTTTGTTTGATATGCTGGGCGTTGAAACATATCAAAAATACGTTGAACGCGGAGTTATTGAGGTTGCGCCGCTTGCGTATATGCGCGGCAGAACTCTTGACGAATCGTTTATAGTTCTTGACGAGGCGCAAAATACCACGCCGGAGCAGATGAAAATGTTTTTGACACGAATCGGGTTCGGCTCAAAATCCGTTGTAACCGGTGATATAACCCAGGTTGATTTGCCATCCGGCAAGCGCAGCGGTTTAAAAGAAGTTGTGCGGATACTTAAAAATATTGACGATATAGCATTTTGTACGCTGACGGAAAAAGACGTTGTGCGCCACCCCCTTGTACAAGCTATTGTAAAGGCTTATGAGCGTGACGAACGCAGAAAGGAGCTTCGGGCAAGTGACAGACATAACAAACAATCAAAATAGGCTTGAATTTACATCTGACTTGGAAAAGCTTATCGAAACGGTTATCGAAAAGGCTTTTGAATATGAAAATGTTGAGCCGAGAAACGTAAGCGTTCTGATATGCGATAATGACGAAATCAAAAAACTTAACGGACAATTCCGCGATATAGATTCGCCGACAGACGTTTTGTCTTTTCCCATGTATGACGAGGACGGTGAGCTTGATCCCGATGAGTTGGGGGACATAGTTATATCTCTCGAGCGCGCGGCAGCGCAGGCGGAAGAATTCGGACACAGTTTAAGGCGCGAGGTTGCATTTTTGACGGCACATTCAATGCTGCACCTTTTCGGGTACGACCATATCGACGACAGCGAGCGTGAGGAAATGTTTGAAAAACAAGAGGAAATTTTAGCGCAGCTTGGAATTACGAGAGGAGAAAATTAATGTTTAAATCCGGTTTTATTTCTATTGCCGGCAAACCGAATGTCGGCAAATCTACACTTTTGAACGCATTTTTGGGACAGAAAATTGCGGCGGTTTCTCCGAAACCTCAGACAACGCG
>CAJLYO010000278.1 GCA_905210885.1 uncultured Eubacteriales bacterium
AAGCCGCCGTTGGGGCCTACTGTTTTAATTTTAAAGCTGAGCGCATATACCGTATTTTTCTCTACATTAAATCCGAGAGCAAAATTGGAACTCCAAGTCGGGGTCATCACTTTAAGCGAATATCTGCCGGTTGCGGCATCCTCGTCGGTAATGCTGAGCCCGGCGTTAAACTCTTTTTTCTGTTGCTCGTTCCATGCGCCCATACCGCCGTCGGTTGCGGGAACGCCCGTCGTAAGCTCACCCGATTCAATCCCGGGTCGCTGCAAATAAGTCCGATTTTTTGTGTGGCAGCTCCGTCGGCGGTTTCCCGCGCCGATAAACAACTGCCCGCAAATGCCGAAGAAACAAGAACCAAAGATAATGCAAGACTGATTATTTTTTTCATAAAAGTTCCTCCAAAAATTATTTTATCTCACCTCGTAAAGCTCAACCTTGTCTATAAATCCTTTCTGATACCCCCAATCGTAATTCCAAATTCCTACAATACACTCTCCGTCCGCCGGAGCGGTAAACAAACGGGCTGCCTTATGCCATTCGCTGTCAGGTTCGTCGGGTGTTTTAACAAAAGTACCGTCAATATATTCGTCGTTCACGGTTCTTGCGGTAAGGCTGATATTCTTGTCGGTTTCAACGGATTTATACCACATTGAAAGCTCATAGGTGGCACCCGGAGTGAGCTTTACCTTCTGTTCAAGCTTTGAATAACCGCTTTGCCCCTTGCCATTCTTTGTATCTATTTCAAGAACCTTAGAGCCGTCGTAAGCGTCATCCGTACTTGTTATTACGCCTACCGTTCTTGCATTTCTGAACCAGCCCGAGCCTGCAACTGCCGCCTTATAAACTTCGCTTGTCTTTGTGTAATCTTTAAGTGGTATATCGGAATATTTTTCTATACCCTCAAAGCTGCCGTTTACGATCATATTCTCCGGCACAAAGAATTCCATACGGTTATTGGGATCGGAAAGGCTTGAAACACCCGTTTCGTCATTATACGCCTTCACGCGGTACTGATAATTCATACCCGCGCCCACCGTGCCGTCGGTATATTTCAGCAGCCCGTTTTTAAGCGATTGGAAATTTCCCTGCTCCGAGCCCTCCGAAAGGTTGGCAGCAACCGTTTTCCAGGTCTTTCCGCCGTCGTCCGAACGTTCAAGATCGAAACGCGCCATACCTCTGCCGGGGAACCAGTAAACATCACTGCCCCCCCGGTTGGCAAGCAATACCGCCTTATCCACCGCGTTTTTTATCCCTCGGTATTCATTTTTCATATCGGTAAACAGATAAAGAAAATACTGCCCGACATTTCGCATTGATTCATACTTTAGTGTGCTTTCGTCAAACATTATGAAATTTCCGCCACCTGCCCACCACGAAAAGTAAAATGCGCCGACGTACCCCTGTTTCCAAGCCTTTTGGTAATATTCCATCTGACACTTTTCCCAATACTCGGGTGAATACTTATTCCATTGGTTCTCGGAAACATTTATTTCGCCTATATACAGCGGGACGTTGCTGTAAAGCTCGGCGGTTTCCGGCAGATAGGCACTGTTGGAGTACCAGTTGAAGCCGTGAAGATCTACGTCAAAATCGTTGTACTTATATGCGGTATACTGATAAAACATATCCTCGGTGGAAATCATCATATTCGGCATAGTTTCTCTGACACAGTCACGCATGGCGCAGAAAAATTTGCCGAAATTTTCCCACGTGGTGCCGTGCGTGTCATAGCAGTACATTCCGAGCTCGTCGTCATCCACCTCGGTTGCGCCGTTTTCAACCGTAAGGTCACAGATTATAACCACGTCCTGATAATATTTTATAATATCGTTGCAAACCGGTTTGATAAGGTTATTCATATAGGCTTCACGCGCTTCGTCCTTATAGTAAAACTGCAAGTAGCGATTGCGAATATCCTGCTCGGACAGACCGTCCCTCTTGGTGCCGTAGCCGAACCCCGTATGAGGCTGAAAAGAAAGCACTACCTTTAAATCGTACTTGCGCGCCAGATTGAGAAACGAAACAAGGTTTTTTCTGAATGTATCGCTGAGACCCGTAACATAACCTGTATTATGGTCAAAATGCATTCCTGCGAGACCGTTAAAAAGCCACATATTTACCGCATTAAAGCCCAACGCCTTTATATTGTAAAGGTCAACGGCAACGGAATTTTCGCTGTAAGCCGCGGCATGGTTCAAAAGCTCGTTATCCCCGAGGCTCCAGGCAAAGTCCATATTATGCTTTACCCAGTCAAGGTCCATACCGTACATAAAGCCATCTTCCGCAATAAGCTTTTCATATGCGTTGCGGTAGCCTGCCTTGGCATATGAAAAATCTTTTTCGGAGAAAACTCCCGCAGGATATTGGGCGCTCGCAGCGGCGGTTTCACTCGCGTCAG
>CAJLYO010000279.1 GCA_905210885.1 uncultured Eubacteriales bacterium
CCGAGGTTGCCGCCGCCGTAAAGCAGTGTAAAAAAGCCGGAATCAAGCCCGTCATGATAACGGGGGATTACAAACTGACCGCATGTGCCATTGCCCGTGAGGCAGGCATCATGGACAACAGCAGTGAAGCTGTTACGGGAAAAGAAATTGACGCAATGACCGACGAACGTCTTGCCGAGCGCGTAAAAACTGCAAGTGTCTTTGCCCGTGTTACGCCCGAACACAAGGTTCGTATTGTAAAAGCTTTTCAGAAAAACGGCATGGTAACCGCAATGACAGGTGACGGCGTAAACGACGCCCCGGCGCTTAAAGCCGCAGATATCGGCTGTGCAATGGGCAGCGGAACCGACGTTGCAAAGGGCGCGGCGGATATAATTCTTGCTGACGACAATTTCGCAACAATTGTTGAGGCGGTAAAACAGGGAAAAATTATATTTGAAAACATAAAAAAGACAGTGCACTTTCTGCTGTCAAGCAATATCGGCGAAATCCTAACCATTTTTACCGCGATTATCATGCGCATGCCCCCTCCTCTTACTGCCATTCAGCTTTTGTGGGTAAATCTTATAACGGACTCGCTGCCGGCAATAGCCTTGGGCATGGAAAAGGGCAGCGGTGATATAATGGACGAAAAGCCGGAACTAAAAGGCAAAAGCATTTTTTCCGGCGGAATGGCCGTAAACCTTATTTTGGAGGGCATAATGATTGCGGCGCTTTCGCTGACCGCATACTTTGCGGGGCAAATTGTTTTCCGCGACTTATCGGCAGCAAGAACCATGACATTTTCCGTGCTTGCCCTGTCACAGCTTGTTCATTCGTTTAATATGCACAGCAAAAAGCCTATTTGCGTAAGCGGTCTTTCGGGCTGCAAAATGCTTTGGATTTCCTTTATAGTATGCGCCGGACTTCAGGTTGCACTTGTGTCATTTGAGCCGGCTGCAAAGCTGTTTTCAATGTCGGTTATGACAGCGGCTCACTGGAGATATATCTGGCCACTTTCATTTGCGCCGATTATAGTTATGGAAATAACAAAATTGTTTGACATGACTGCGAAAAAATGATATACTGATTTTATGGAGGTTGTGCCAATGAAAACCGGTTTACTGAACAAAAAATTAATAATAGCATCAGGTGCGGCGATTTTAGCCGTGTGCTTTCTTATATTAGGTGCGGCAATGCTGCTTTCAAGCCCCAAAATTGTGTTTTTGGGCAACGAATATGACGGCAAAACAGACGCACTGCAATTTACGGAAAACGCCGTTTCCCGATATTTTAAGGACAGAGTTATCACCCTGCAGTACAACGGCGCGCAAAAGCCTTTACCTGCTCAGGATATACTAAGCACAGATACGGAAAAAACAGCCGAAAAAATTGCGGAAGCCTTTAAAAATCACGGTGTTTTCCGCAATAAAAATAACGAGGTTACTCCCGTTATGACAGTTAATGAAGACGCAGTCAGAACAGCTGTCACCGAGCTTGTGAAAGAAAACGCTCCGTCTGCTGATTTTTACACGGTTTCACAGGATTTAACGTCGGTTTCCTTTAACTTTGACGGCAAAAATTCAATTCCGGATATTGACGCAACCGTAAAAGAAGTCTGCGATGCGGCACTTTCGCTGAAATTTCACCTTATCGACGTTTTGTACACGCCGCACCCCGGCGAGGAATACACGGACTACATATGCTCTCTTGTCAACAAAAAGCCCGTAGACGCAACTCTTTCCGTTAAAAACGGCAAGGAAAAGATAACGGACGAACAGCCCGGATTTAACATTGATAAAAACGAGCTTTCTGCGGCGTTAAAAGACGGAAAAACAGTGTTCACGGTAAAAATTGCGGAAACACTGGCACCTGAGGTAACGGCAAAATCGCTGCAGGGCAAAAAAATGTTCGGCGAAGTGCTCTCAAGCCTTTCTTCAAATTATAATGCAGGTGACGTCAACCGTTCAAAAAACATTGCCATAGCCGCCTCGAAAATCAACGGCTACATTATGCAGCCCGGCGATGTATTTTCATATAACGCGGTTGTCGGCGCACGCACATATGCAAACGGCTTTAAAGATGCCGGTGTATACACTGCAAACGGCGTTGAAAGCGGTGTCGGCGGCGGAATCTGCCAGGTTTCCTCAACCCTTTACGGCGCTCAGCTTATGGCAGATTTAAAAACCGTTACACGTACAAACCACTCCTACACGGTAAGCTATCTTCCTGCCGGACAAGACGCAACGGTTTCTTACGGCTCAATAGATTACAAATTTAAAAACAGTCTTGATTTTCCGGTTAAAATCGAATGCAGCGCCTCCGGCGGAGTGCTGACCGTTAAGTTTTTGGGCATAAAAACCGACAGCTACCGCCAGATTAAGCTGTCCAACGAAACAGTCGGAACAACCCCGG
>CAJLYO010000280.1 GCA_905210885.1 uncultured Eubacteriales bacterium
GACTGACTGTTTTCCGTTTTTCTGCCGTCCAAAATTACATTTTTGGCAGTTTCATATATTACGTCTGTATCGTTTACGGTAAATATCTTAAGTTTCATACCGGCGTCCATACCGCGGTCGGCGTCAACACCGAGAACAAGACCGAAGCTCCAGTCACCGGAAACAGAATCCGATGTACCGGCGCCTTTGCCGTTAATATCCAGAAGCAAGGTGATTTCATCGCCGGCTTTAAGGTTAGCCTTTGTCACAACGCCGGGCAAAAGCTCATAAGTTTTGTCGCCGATTGTGATTTCGTCCTCGGAAACAACCTTCACAATACCGCTTACGCGTTTCTGACTTCTGAAAATACGCAGCAGGTTGCCGTCCTGGCTCCTTTCAACCGTTAAAACGTCGTCCTTTGAAATCTGGGTAAGCTTTATTTCCTCACCGTTTTCAAGTATTTTTATATCCTTTGTTGTGTCGTCCGGGTCAACAACAAGATAGTTTGACTTGTTGTATCTGTCCGAAATAATGTTATTTAACGCGCTTGCTCTTTCAACAACCATAGTTTTTCTGTCATGAATGAACAAAACATCATAATCACCGCTGCCCTTGCGCGACAATATTTCAACATAGCCGTTTTCGGGCTTCATAAGCGTTTCGTCATAGCTTGACATGCATTTGCCGTTATACAGAATTTTTGTATTGCGCGAAATGGTAACGCTTGAATTTTTATCATAGCTGTACGTAAGAGAGTTATATGACTTAATATCGTCACTGTCAATCGTTATAACCTCATTATAGTTATCGGGAATACCGATATACAAAACCGTATCCGGTTTGTCGTCGCTGTCGGTGTCCTTTATGTACGCATCGGCAAGATATCCCAGCATTTCCGTGCTGCACTCGGCATCGTAAACAGTGCCGTCAATTTTAACTCTTCCCTTTTGGCAGGGCGCGTCACCGTCAATGTCTGCTGTTTCGTTTGCCTCCACAACTCCCTTTATAACAGTAATGTCATGAAGGTTATAAAGAAGGTCGGTATCCTTTTCCGTTTTAATTTCCGAAACATCGCCGTTATGATATCTGTATGTGCTGCCCTCCACAACGTCCGTGCGGAGGGTGTTGTATACCAAAACCGCCATATCGCGGCCGGTAATATGCTCGCTTCCGGCAGTTTTTGACATGCCTGAAAGCAATTTTTTCTGCCCTGCGATAATATTATACCCAATGGCAAAACCGCCGTTTATTTCCGCCAAATCCTTATAACCTATTGCGCAAACCATTGTTTTAACTGCCTCGTCATAGGTTGTATTGTCATCAGGACGGAAAAATCCGTTTTCATCGCCGCTTAAAAGCTTTAATGCGGTAATTGTTTCAATCTCGGTATATGCGCTGTGGTCGGGCTTTACGTCATAGTAATGGCGTGCCGAGTCAGAGGCGATGTCACCGGTATTCATCATATCGTACAAAAGCTTTGCAAGCTGCGAACGGCTTACCGTTTCACCGCCGAATACCGACATATCCTTCTTAAACATGCCGATACCGCCGTATACTCCCGTAATGTATGTAAGAAGCGTATCGTTTTCTGCCGCCGCGTCTTCCTGTGCCATAACCGGCAGGATTGAAAGAACAAGAGCAGCGGTCAGAATTGCCGCTAAAAGTCTGTTTTTCATGTGGACTCCTTCCTTATTTCAGTTTGCCTGTAAGCTCGTAAATTATTTTTGCCGCCTGGGCACGTGTTGCATTTTGGTTAGGCGAAAACTCGTTGTTTCCGGTGCCGTTTATAATGCCCATAGCCGCGATTATGCCAACAGGGTCTTTTGCGTAATCAGAAATTTCAGCATTATCGGAAAATGCGGTTTTTTCTGCATTTTCGCCGATGAGCTCTTTTTTCTCCAGCGCTCTGTACACCATAACCGCCATATCCTCGCGTGAAATATATGAGCCGGTGCCGAAAAAGTTCTGCGTAACGCCGCTTACAATTTCAGATTCGTACGCTGCGGAAACATAAGGATAAAACCAGTCGGTTTCCAAAACGTCGTCAAAGCTGCTTTTTGCTCCGGAGGTTTTTATTCCGCATGCCAGTGTTAAAAGCTTAACAAATTCCTCACGTGTAACAAGTCTGTCAGGTTCAAAGCTGTATTCGCTTACGCCCGATACAATCTTTTCCTTTGCAAGGGCATTTATTGCCTCTTTTGCCCAGGGCACGGTGTCAAGGTCTGTAAACATGTCTGTTATCAGGTTGTTTCCGCTGCTCTTTACCTCATCTGTTCTGTCAAAGGTGATGTTTGAGCCTCCGCCGGAAGAGCCGGAACCGCCGCCCCAGGAGCAGCATCTGCCCCAGGATCAGAAGGCAGTTCCAGAGGATGAGCCAGTTCCCCAGGGAC
>CAJLYO010000281.1 GCA_905210885.1 uncultured Eubacteriales bacterium
GCAAATATCCTAAAATAGCTATTTCGTGGCGGGCAAATTGGGCTAATTTATCGACATATTTCAAGTATCCGGAGGCTGTCAGAACCTTGATTTATACAACAAATACGATAGAGGGATTTAATCGGCAGCTTCGCAAGGTTACAAAAAACAAAAGTGTTTTTCCGACAGACGACAGTCTTTTAAAAATGCTGTATCTTGCGATGATGGACATTACGAAAAAGTGGACAGGTAAGCGCAAAGATTGGGGACAAATCCACTCACAACTTGAAATATTCTTTGCCGATAGATTATCGCAGTAGCATAAAAAAGCCGCCAAATCAAGGGTGAAATAAACGCCCTTGCGAGGGCGCCCTTGACATGCCGGCAATTTTACGCTATATTATAACTAAGGACGAAAGCCGAAATCCGGCTCTCAGCCCACAAAAACTAATTAGATTATATGATCATTTTGGAGCCTAATTTGAGGTTTACACAAAATGAGGGATTGCCCCTTGCCGGGCGACTTTTTTGTATAAAGAGATACCTTTTTCACATCTCTTTTTCGTCAAATTTATTTACTTTTTCTGTGTTCCCACACACCATATCAATCACTACTTTTACGACAACGTAGTTTTTTATCTCTTTATTTCGGAATTTATCGCCATCAAAATTAAAGACTGTATGCTTCACAAAGTGCTTAAAATCAAGCATTTCTACATATTTCGATTTTGTAGCAACACTATAGTCTCCACATGGCTTGTGTGGTGTCTGCGACAATATTAAAATCAAACTGTTCGGTTAATATATCCTTCAGTCGCATTTTCTTTGTGTACTATTTTAGCAGGATTGCCAATTACTATGGAATGGTCAGGAACGTCAAAGTTAACATATGACAGTGGAGCGATCAAAACATCTGTACCAATGGTAATGTTTCCTACGATGACAGAGTTTGTTCCTATCCATACATTATCACTAATTGTAGGAGCTCCCTTTCTCTTGCCACGGTTTTCCTGACCAATCGTCACACCAGTTGAAATATTAATATTTTTACCTAAAATAGCGCAGGGGTTGATTATTACCCTGCCACAATGACCTATGTAAAAACCTTCGCCAATTTTTGTTGCAGAAGGAATTTGTATGTTAGTTTTTTGGGATAAATCACGAAGCTTTAGTTTGGCAAATGCTTTTGATATTGGATTACGGGTGCTTTGTGCCTTTCTAAACCAATACATATACTTGATCTCATTAGAACGAAGAAGCTTTGACTTTAGGTTTTCTCCTTTCTCTCCATACCATCTGTATAAATCTTTTTTAAATGCTAAATTTTTCATAGCTGTTACCCCTTTTTATATATCTGCTAAATTATTCTTGACATAGTAGCACACAGCACTCCACATGGAACGTTTTCGGAAACATGTCAAAGGGCTGCGCCGACACCGCCGTATAGCCGTATTCGCATATCTGCTTTAAATCCCGCGCAAGGGTAGCCGGGTTGCAGGAAATATACATGATTTTTTCCGGATTTATCTGCCCTATCGCACGTATAAGCCCCGGGTCGCAGCCCTTTCGGGGAGGGTCGACTATAACCGCGTCCGCATGCCCCAAACCCTGCGCCGCGTCCTCTGCTTTTGCGCACAAAAATTCCGCATTTGAAATTTTGTTTATCCGTGCATTTTTCCGCGCGTTTTCAACCGCCTCCGGCACAACCTCCACGCCCACAACCCTTTTTACATGCCGTGCGGCGCAAAGGCTTATTGTGCCAATTCCGCAGTACAGGTCGAAAACCGTCATGGTTTCGTCAAGATCCAGCGCCGATATTGCGTAGTCGTAAAGTCTTTTTGTCTGAAGTGAATTAATCTGATAAAACGACGCCGGGGATATCTCAAAAGTTATGCCGCCGATTTCGTCAGTCATAACGGGACTTCCGCAAAGTGTAATGTTCGTTTTGCCCATGGGGACGTTTGTGCGGTTGGGGTTAACGTTTAATATAACGCTGTCTGCACCGGCAAGGCGCAGCATTTTAACAAGCCGCTCCCTTTCCGGAATTTCACTTGTGCGGGATATTACGCAGACGGACATTTTGCCCCCGAGCGTCCGCACGAAAATTCCGCGAATCGTCCCGGTATGGCTTTCCTCATCGTACGCCGGGACGCGGCACTGCGCCATGTATTCGTACATTGCGTCTGTTACATATTTGGTATTTTTGTTTTGAATTATGCACCCGTCAGAGCGGACAAGACTGTGGCTTCTCGGCGAAAAAAAGCCGATGCCGCCGGGCGTTACGGAAAACA
>CAJLYO010000282.1 GCA_905210885.1 uncultured Eubacteriales bacterium
TTTATACAATCGACGGTATTCACCCCAACGATAACGGCAACCGTGTTATTGCCGAAAAACTGGGCAATTTCATGCTGACACTTTAATTTTGCACGCGTTAACGGAGAATATTGGGCTAAAATTTTACTAATCGTACAAAATAATTTTTTGCAATTGCTTTATTTTTTCGATAATTTATGATAAAATAAATATATATAAGTTTTTTAAAGGAGTGAGCGTTATGTCAAACACATTTGAAGATGTAAAGAAAACCTTGCAGTCCGTTGCCGGAAAGGCGGTTAAAAAAACAGGCGAAATTTATGAAATCACAAAGCTTTCCCTTAACATATCCGCTGTTAACGGCGATATTGACGAGCTTTACAAGCAAATCGGAAAATCAGTTTACACACACTACACCGACGATGATTTTTCAATTGACGATATTTCGGCTCTGTGCGAGGCTGTGGACGCAAAGAAAAATGAGCTGTCCGAACTTCAGGTAAAAATGGCAGAGCTTAAAAACGCTTCTCTGTGCCCGGAATGCGGAGCAACTGTAAGCAATGACAGCGCCTTTTGTGCAAAGTGCGGTGCGAAACTCTAAAAAATAATTTGTGAGGGATGAATTTGGTTAAAAGAATATACTCTGAGAAAAAAGAAGGCTACAACGTTGAGGCGGACTTTTTAAAAAGCGATTTAAGCGGAACTCTCGGTATTTCCGGGATTGAGGACATTCGCTTTATTGTCCGCTATGATGTTTCCGGGATTACGGACGAGCAGTATGAAATTGCAAAGAATACCGTGTTTTCCGAGCCTCAGCTTGATAATACCTATGATGAAGTTCTGCCGATAGACAATGGCGACCGAAGCTTCGTTATCGAATACCTCCCCGGTCAGTATGACCAGCGCGCGGATTTTGCCGGTCAGGCGCTGCAGATTATAACACGCGGCGAAAAGCCGAAAGTGCGTGCGGCGAAGGTGATTGTCATAAAGGGCAGCGTTTCGGATTCCGATTTTGAGAAAATCAAAGCTTACTGCATAAACCCCGTTGAAGCGCGGGAGGCATCGGCGGACAAGCCCGAAACTCTCGATACAAACTATGATATACCCACATCTGTTGATACCGTGGGCGGATTTATCGAAAAATCCGATGATGAGCTTTGCGCTCTTATAAAAACACTCGGTCTTGCGATGGACGGTGACGATATCCGTTTTTGCCGCGATTATTTCAAGAATACGGAAAAACGCGACCCCACAATTACCGAAATCCGCATGATTGACACGTATTGGTCGGACCATTGCAGACATACAACGTTTTCAACGGTGCTTGACAATATTAAGTTTAACGACAAATTCGCCGAGGACGCATATAACGATTACAAAAATGCGCGCAGCTATGTGTACGGACAGCGCAATAAACCTGTGTGTCTTATGGATATTGCCACAATGGCGGTTAAAAAGCTTAAAAAGGACGGCGTTTTAAAGGCTCTTGACGAGTCCGAGGAAATCAACGCATGCAGCATTAAGGTTACGGCTGACGTTGACGGAAAACCCGAGGACTGGCTTGTTATGTTTAAAAACGAGCCCCACAACCCCCCTACGGAAATCGAACCCTTCGGCGGTGCGGCAACATGTCTCGGAGGAGCTATCCGCGACCCGCTTTCCGGCCGTGTTTACGTATATCAGGCAATGCGCGTGACAGGCAGCGGTGACCCGACAAAGCCACTGTCCGAAACCATGCACGGCAAGCTGCCCCAGCGTAAGATAACGACCACCGCCGCTCACGGCTACAGCTCATACGGAAACCAGATCGGTCTTGCGACAGGCTGCGTAGATGAAATTTATGATGAGGGCTATACGGCAAAGCGCATGGAAATCGGTGCGGTTGTGGGTGCGGCTCCTGCGGCGAATGTAGTAAGGGAACAGCCCCAAAAAGGCGATGTAATAATCCTTCTCGGCGGCAGAACCGGACGCGATGGCTGCGGCGGTGCCACAGGCTCGTCAAAGGCTCATACGGAAAGTTCACTTTCAACCTGCGGAGCAGAGGTTCAAAAGGGTAATGCCCCCGAAGAAAGAAAGCTTCAAAGACTGTTCAGAAATCCTGAGGTAACTCACCTTATAAAGCGCTGCAACGACTTTGGCGCCGGCGGCGTTTCTGTTGCAATCGGTGAGCTTGCCGACGGTCTTGTTATAAATCTTGACAAGGTGCCCAAGAAGTACGAAGGTCTTGACGGAACGGAACTTGCCATCTCCGAGTCCCAGGAGCGCATGGCGGTTGTTGTGAGAA
>CAJLYO010000283.1 GCA_905210885.1 uncultured Eubacteriales bacterium
GGTTGCTTCGGTTTCACCGTTTAAAACATCTTTTGTAAGGTTGTAGTTGGATTTTGCGTTATCAAGATTGAGTTTTGAATTTTCAAGGCGCGTTTTTGCACCGT
The DNA here is from genome assembly GCA_905210885.1 of uncultured Eubacteriales bacterium. Taxonomy (GTDB): domain Bacteria; phylum Bacillota; class Clostridia; order Monoglobales; family Firm-18; genus CAJLYO01. The sequence goes on from CAJLYO010000283.1 coordinate 105, forward strand.
TAAATTCTATTTCGCTTATTGCGCCCATATCGTAGAGAGTTTTTTGTCTGTCGTAATTTTGCTGAGCGTCGTTAAAATCAAGCTGTGCGGCGTCAAGCGCAGCTTTTAGCTGATTGTCGTTTCGCTTAACAGTACCGTTTGTAGCGCTGTTATATGATGCAACCGCGCTGTTGTATGCGGCTTTTGCCTGATTGTACTGAAGACGGTAATCAGTGTCGTCAATAGTTAAAAGTACGGCACCTGCGGAAACGAAATCACCGATATCTGCATTGACCGACCGTGCCGTGCCCGATGCTTTTGCGGAAACGGAGGACTCCTCCGACGCTCTGATTTCGCCTGTATATGTAACGAGGTCGTTCATGTCGGTTTTCTGTGCGGTATACACCGTTACGTTTGTAGCGGTTTCTGTTTTTTCTGTTTTAACTTCCTTTTTCTTGCCGCAGCCGGTGAATGAAAGTGCCATAGCTGCGATGCATACTGCGCATGTTAATTTTTTATTCATGTGATGTTAATCCTTTCGCTGTTATAGTCCTGCCGTTATTTCGTACTTGTATTTTTCAACTGCCAGCTTGCTTGCAAGCTTTGCGTTTTCAAGCTCAACCTCTGAAGCCGACAGAGCGTTCATGGTTTGCGTAAGCTGAGTATTGGTTATGGAGCCTACGTCGTATTTTATTTTTGCAACGTCATATTCAAGCTTTTTTATATTATAATCATTCTGTGCGGAAGCGAGGTTGTCGCTGCATGTAAGAATGTTGTTGTATGAATTTCTTATGGAAAGCTCGATTAAACGCTTGTTGTTTTCATAATTGTACTCACTCTCTAACATCTGGCTGTATGCTGTATTGTAATTTGCAGTGTTTGAAAGGTTGTATATACTTACAATATCAAAATTTAGCTTTGAAAGATTATATGCCTCAAGCAGGCTTATTATATCATAGCGCGTATCTGCCGCCGCTGTTATTTCTGCATCAACGTCCCCTGTGTACTGCTCCGACTCAATGCTGTCGGTCAGATTAAAATCGATGTCGCCCTTCATATTAAGTGAGATTTTTAAGTTTTCTGCGGCAAGGCTTCTGTTTCTGATGTAGCTTTCTTTTGTGAATGTGCACTTTGAAACGGCCGCCTCGGCATTTTTTACTTCAAGCTCTGCCACCATGCCGAGTTCGAAGTATTTGTTTACGATTTCAAGGTTTTCCTTTGCAAGTTTTTCCGCACTTTCCGCGATTGAAACAAGCTTATCTGCAAGTATGTAATTAAAATATTTTTCCGTAACGTCGTAAGAAATATTGTTGTTTATTTTTTCACGTTCCAAATCAAGCAGCTTTATGTTTGTCTGTGCGGCGGTAACGTAGTAACCTTTTTTTGCAAGAGGTGTTGCAGTATCACCGAACATAACCGGCGCATTTTTTGCGTCTTTCTGGCTTATGTATGCGGATTTTAGCGAAATTTCCGCCGCCGCTTTTTTATAATCGTTAACGGAAAGCTGCTGGTTGTTTTCCTTCGCGGTTTCTATTGCTTTGTCAAGAGAAAGCGTCAGCGTGTCCGCAAAAGCGGTTGTTGCGAGCATTGTGCAGGCAAGAACCGTGCAAATTAATTTTTTCATTTTTATTCCCCCTGTAGTTTTGTATTAAGCAGTTTTTCAAAAAATGACCGCATGTACTTTTGAAGGTCATCATCACTTCCGAAATCCGTTTTCTCAAAGACTTTGCTTACAAACAGTTCTTTAAAAAGTCCCAGTGCCGCCGCCACGGCAAAATTAATGTTTTCAATTTCAAATTCACCGTTTTTTACGCCTTCGGTAAATATTTTCGTAAGCATTTTTCGGAACAAATCCGTCATGGTAGTCAAAAAGCCGCTTATGTACTTCATTTTGCTTGCTGTTATATTCTCACGGTCTGTGGGAATAAGGCATTTTTGACAGTCAGGCAGTCTTATATTTGTACACATAAAACCTATTTTGTCTTTCGGAGTCTTTTGAAGTTTCAGCTTTTCGGTCAGTTTATTGAAAAGAATTGTCGGCACATAGCAGACAACCTCGTCAAAAATTTCTTCTTTTGTTTTAAAATAATAGTAAAATGTACCTTGGGCAACTCCGCATTCCTTAACAATATTTGAAACGGATGTTTCATAATATCCCTTTTCAATAAACAGCTTTGCCG
>CAJLYO010000284.1 GCA_905210885.1 uncultured Eubacteriales bacterium
ATAGCTTAAAACCTCGCCGGTAAACGCATCGATTATTCCCGTGGAAAGGGAATTTAACGCATATGCCGGAATATACTCACCGCCGCTTAAAACATATTTTATTTCAAGTCCGCACCGGCGGAAAAATATTTCGTATGCCTGCTCCGGAGAAATTACGCCGTCCGTTTCGGGGAATTCCGCATTATCCCACAAAAACGATATATGGGTAATATTACCCGATTTGTCCGCCGCAATACATAAACCGTTGCTTTTAAAGGGTATTCCGTTTTCGATGCGCTCGTACAAAAATACGGTAAGTTCACCGCGTGACACTGCGGAAAGCCGCATTTTGCCTTGGTACTGCGCCATGTAGTTGTTGATATAGCTGTGTATTGACGCCTCAATTTCATTTGCGTTTTTAACCTTGCTGACGCTGCATTTTCGGCTTAATTCGCATATCACGCCCGTATCTGCGTCAAGGGTAACGGACATTTCGCCGCCGGTTGAGGTGTATTTTATGGAAATCAGATATTTACCGCCGGCGGTTTTCATATACCGCGCCTGTACGGGTGTATATCCGCCGGGCACGTCAAATTCCGGCATTTCTTTTATTATTTGCTGTGCACGTGATATGGTAAGAATTTTTCCCTCGGAGGAACTGCTGTCGTTTGCCTTCTCGGACATTGCGGAAACATCAAAATAATTTTCCGGGTTAATTTTCCCTTCGGCATCAAATGCCGTACCATCCGCCGCGCTGTAATACTTAAGAGGGTTTGCGGCGTACACCGGGTATATTTCAATTTTTCCGTTTTCTGCGCGCTTATTGTAACAAAGCTCAAGACCGCCGTTTTTAAACACACCGTTGATTAAATCAACCGGCACAATGCCGTCAAACTCGGCAACGCCCGGATTCTCGTCATAAATTCTTTCAAATGCCGTAACCGTTCCGTCCGCACTGTCAACGGTTACCCTAAGAGTATTCTGCGGAAAGGGTATGCCTTTAATGCGCCTTGTGAAAACCACGGAATAGTCACCGTTGTACGTAACCTCGCCCTTGCTTAAATCAAACCGGCCGCATATATCCGGCGCGGCAGACAAAACAAAGGAAACCGCCGCCCCCCGTGCGTCATTTTTGGATATAGCGGGCAATGCGGAACTGTGTTTATCGTAATTTTGTGTATTCATAGCGGTTATAGTTTCGCCGTTCAGCGAAACCGCAACGGATTTATCGGGATATAAAAAGCAGGCACCCTCATCCGTAAGCTGCACCTCGGTATACCCGACAAGTTTTAGCTTTTCGGCAATGACGGACAAATCCGGTTCGGCAAAAACCGAAACAGACGCTGCAAGAAAAAGGCACAAGACAAATAAAAGCTTTTTCATCTGACAGCACCTCTCTTAAAAGCAAACATAATAAAGTACACTCCGCCGCAGAAAAGGGACACGGTCGCACCGGCAGGCGTTCCCAGATGGAAAGCCGCAAACAAGCCGAAAATGCCGCACAAAACGGAAATCAGTGCGCAGTACAAAACGTATGTGCGCATATTTTTCGCTGCAATTCTCGCCGCAGCGGCAGGCAGTATAAAAAGTGAATTTATTATAAGGAGTCCCACCCATTTAATTGACGCGGTTACAACAAAAGCCACAAGAACCGTAAAAATCATATCAACCGCCATAACATTAACTCCGCGGCTTATGGCAATTGACGGGCTGAGACTTACAAGAGCAAGGCTTTTGTGCATAAAAATCCACACAAACAAAACCGCACACAAAAGCACCGCAAGCATTAAAAGCTCACCTCTTGTGATACCGAGAATGTCGCCCACTATAAGCGAGGAATATTTTGAATAGCCCTCGCCGGACAGTAAAACAAGCCCCAGTGCCACCGCAACCGATGAGAAAACGCCTATGGTTGTGTCCATAGAGGCTTTGCCGGAATATTTTATATACACAATCCCCACAGCAAACACCGCAGAAAAAAGTATCATAGAAACATTTACGGCGGAAATACCCAAAACCACGCCGAGTCCCGCGCCGGTCAGGGCACTGTGACCCAGAGCATCGGAGAAAAATGCCATTTTATTGTTCACGATAATACTGCCCAAAAGCCCGAATATCGGCGTTATAAGCAATATAGCGATAAACGCATTTATCATAAAATCGTATTCCGCCCACCCAAACAGAAAATCATATATATTTGCAAGCATTTTTTCACCGCCGTTTCATTATTATTTTTTGTTTTAAGTTGAATTATATTTGCTCAATTGCC
>CAJLYO010000285.1 GCA_905210885.1 uncultured Eubacteriales bacterium
TGCCGCCGCCGCAAGACCGCCGAAAACGGAATCAAGTCCTGCAAGGATTGCAATCGCGATATATTTTGCGGCAACGGAGGAAAATGTGAAAGGAATGTAAATTGCCGCCGCAACGCCTGCAAGCAGACAGACAAGAATTATTATCATTTAATTAATCCTCCTTTTTTGACTGCTCCGCCGCCGACGGAACCGCGTATTTGTAGTTAAGCGAGCCGGTGTACGGGCCTATTTTCATGGTGCTGATTTTCTTAACCTCGGCGTTTATGCCGTAAAACGTAAGGCTGTCGATAACGCCGTTTCTCATTAAAAGGGCGTTTTCCAAGTTTGTCGGGTCGCCTATTGCCTTTATAACAAAGGGTGCGGCGTATCTGTTGTTGTTTATGCTTACCGTGGAGCCGGCACAGCGCACTTCGCTTGTGGACACAACGCGCTCGCCGTTTAGGGAAATCGCCTCCGCACCGGCGTCCCTTAATTCGTTTATAACCTGAAGTATGTCAAGGTCGTGAATAACGTATGCATTTGCATTTTCCGTTAAATTGTTTGTCTGAGTGCTGTCAGATAAGGTAACCTGAACGCCGCCGCCTTCAACGGAAGTAAGCCCTGCCAAAAGCTCCGCACGCTGAAGCTGGGAAAGCAGCGTCTGGGAATATCCGCTTGAATCCGCGGCTTCTTTTTTAAACGATTCGATTTCCTCCTTGGACTGCAAAAGCTGTTTGTAAAGCTCCACGTTTTTTTCTTGTTCATGGGCAAGCTCTGCGGTTAATGCCTCCGCACGCATTTTATCCGTGCTGTCGGAGCTGTTTATTACATGCACGCTTTTAATCTGCATGGTAATAAAGAAAGCAAGAATAAGGCAAACTATTCCCATAGAAACGTTTGCGGCGCTGAATATTTTTTTTGTTCCCATTTTACTGCCCCTTTCATTGCTGTTTGTAAACGGCTTTGTCGCCGCTGCTTACGTTTAAGTGACCTCTGGTGCTGTCCCCTAAGCTTTCGTAGGATTTAACCGCCAAAAAGTTGATTTTATAGTCAAGGTTTACGTTTTCGCCCACGTACACTTCTAATTTGTTGTCAATGGTAAAGGATAAATCTGTGATGTTGGGAATATTTATAACAGAAATCCTGTTTATCATTCCGTTTTGGGCAAAAATCGAAAACAGATCCTTTATATACTGCTCCTTGCCCGGGTCTTTTGACTTAAACTCGCCGCCTGCCTCGAATTTTTCAAGGTTGAATTTTTCAATAGCCGGAACACTGTCCGCCGGCGGCTTGTTGCTTTGCTCAAGCATTTTTCCGTTTTTGTCTATATATACATATGCGTTTTTAAATTTAATATATCCGTAAACGCTGCACTCCGTAACGGTAATTTTTATGGTTGCCGGAAATTTGCGCACGATTTTTACTTCGCCCACGTAGGGAAGGGCTTTTATGCCGCGCGTCGCTTTTTTTATGCTTGTCCGGAAAACGTTTCTGCCGTAGCCGATTGTGGAGGCGGAAATAACGGACTGTTCCGTTACGTGGCTTGTGCCTTCAACCGTGATTTTGTTGATTTTAAACCACGGTGCGAAAAACATTACGCCCAAAAGCATGGCAAACAGAAACAGAAAAAGCATTATTTTTCTGTTTCTGCGATGTCTGCGCACTCTTTTTTTGTAGTCGCGTATTTTTACCGTTTTTTCACTTTCGGGATACGGTCTCGGAGTGTAGTTCATTTGTTTCTCCTTATATAATTGTAACGTTTTTCGTAGTTTCTGTTAATATTTCATAATTTCGCACTGTATGCATACCGTTATATGACGGATATCCGCACGTATTTGTGCCGTTTTCCGAAGAAATTTCATATACGTTTTACATCTGCGCCCAAAGAACAAAGGGTTTGTTCAAAATGTTCATAACCTCTGTCCAAATGTTCAAGACCTGTTAATACAGTGGTTCCGTCGGCGCAAAGCCCGGCGATTGCCAAAGCTGCCGCGCCGCGAAGATCCGGGGCACATATTTCTCCGCCGCAAAGTGCGGATTTTCCCCGTATTACCGCGGTTTTTCCGTTTACCGTAATATCCGCGCCGAGCTTTATAAGCTCATCGGTATATTTAAACCTGCCGGAGAATATATTTTCTTCGATGATGCTTACGCCGTCTGTAACGCAAAGTACCGCCGCCGCCGGCGCCTGAGCGTCGGTGGGAAAGCCGGGATACGGCTTTGTGGAAATGCATAAATTTCCGCGAAGGGGGCTTTTTGCTTTAAGCCT
>CAJLYO010000286.1 GCA_905210885.1 uncultured Eubacteriales bacterium
TCGCTTTATGAGGGTACGGAGGACGGCATGACGTTTGAAAATATTATAATTGAGGACGCCTGCGCCGGAAAAGAACTTATAAAAATCAATATTTCCGAAAAGGAAAATATGGTTATAAAAAATGTAACATTTAAAAATATTATTGCTTACGATACGCGTGACGAGCGCGTGTACGTTTCCGCCATGAAACCGGGCAATGTGAAAAACATTCACTTTGAAAATGTTGTTATAAACGGCAAAAGGCTTACGGAAAGCATGGTAACGGTTAATAACGGTGAAAATATAACTGTTGAATAAAAAAATAACCCCTGCAAAACAATGCGTGCTTTGCAGGGGTATGTCTTACCTGTTATTTTCTTTAATTGCTCTGTCGATGTTGCGTTTTGCGTCGCGTTTTGCGGCGTCGGCACGCTTATCGTAGAGCTTTTTGCCTTTTGCAAGAGCAAGCTCAACCTTTACCTTTGAGCCTTTAAAATAAACCGAAGTGGGGATAAGGGAATACCCCTGCTGTTTTACAAGACCGAAAAGCCTGTTGATTTCACGGCGGTGCATTAAAAGCTTTTTTTTGCGCATGGGATCACGGTTAAAAATATTGCCCTGCTCATACGGGCTTATATGCATGCCGTTTACATAAAGCTCGCCTTTATCGATTGAAGCAAAGCTGTCTTTTAAATTCACCTTACCCATTCTGACTGACTTTACCTCAGTCCCGAAAAGCTCTATTCCGCATTCGTATTTATCCTCGATAAAATAGTCATGGAACGCCTTTTTATTTTGAGCGGCGACTCTTACGCTTTGTTTTTCTTTTGTGCTTTGAGCTTGTGCCATGCTTTTTTGCTCCCCTTTCCGGTTTGGTTTCTTTATACGGTACAAAGTCAATTTGCTTAAGTTCCGTATTAACTTTTGCAAGAATTACATCTGCCCTGTCGCCGATTTTGTAAACAATTCCGCTGTGTTCGCCGTACAAAATCATGTTTTCCTCGTCAAAAATATAGTAATCATCGTCCAAATCGGACATTCTTACAAGACCCTCAACGGTGTTTGGCAGTTCTACGAAAAATCCGAAGGAGGTAACAGAGGAGATAACGCCGCCAAAACGCTGTCCCACCTTGTCTGCCATAAATTCGCATGCTTTATAATCCACATAGTCGCGTTCAGCAACTGCCGCCGCGGCCTCGGTATCGCTGCTTTGCTCTGCCGCGCGCTTTGCAAGACGTGCGGTTTTTTCAATATCAAGCGAGCCGTCTAAGTACTTGGAAATTGCGCGGTGAATAAACAAATCAGGATAGCGGCGTATAGGCGAAGTGAAGTGGCAGTAATACTGTGCCGCAAGACCGAAATGCCCCAGATTTTCATCGCTGTAGCGCGCCTTCATCATCGAGCGCAGCATAATTGTGCTTACGGCAAGCTCATAATCCGTGCCGGTGATTTCAAAAAGCAGATTTTGCATGCTTTTGGGGCTTACATTGTCTTTAAGTTTGAATTTACAGCCAAGCTGCTTTACCACGTTATAAAGCCGCGCGATTTTTTCCGCGTCAGGCTGTTCGTGAACACGGTACAGCGCCGGTATTTCTTTTTCGAGCATGAATTTTGCCACGGTTTCATTTGCGGCGAGCATAAATTCCTCAATTATTTTATTTGAAATTTTAATGTCATATTTGACTATATCCGTAACCTTCCCGTCAGCGTCGGTTATGACCTTTGCTTCGGGAAAATTAAAGTCAATACTTCCGCGGCGGCAGCGCTTGTCGCGCAGAATAAGGGCAAGGGTGCGCATTTGCTCCAAAAGCTCCGTTATGTCCGCGTATTTTGTACGCAGCGCCATATCGCCGTCCAAAACCGCGGCGACTTCTTTATAATTTAAGCGGTATGAGGTTTTTATAACGGATTTTTCTATTTTATAATCAACAATTCCGCCGTTCGGCAAAATTTCCATAAAACACGACATTGTAAGCCGCGGGCGGTGGGGGAGGAGGCTGCAAAGCCCGGTTGAAAGCTTTTCGGGAAGCATAGGTATAACCGTGTCAACAAGATAAACGCTTGTTCCCCTGAAAAACGCCTCGTCGTCTATAGCGCTTCCGGACAGAACATAGTGGCTTACGTCCGCTATATGAACGCCCAAAAGGTAGTGCCCGTTTTTCAAAACTTCAAGGCTTACGGCGTCATCAAGGTCCTTTGCGTCCTCACCGTCAATCGTTATTATGGTTTTATCAAAAAGGTTT
>CAJLYO010000287.1 GCA_905210885.1 uncultured Eubacteriales bacterium
ACATCGGTGATTGTCCAGCCTTTTTTTCTTAAGTGTTCGCACACTGCCTCCTTAAGGGGATAGCCTGCAAAATCTGCGCCCACAAGCAGTTGTTTTTCTTTGATTGTTTTCATGTTTTTTCTCCCTTCATTAACCTTGCTGACGGTACTGCATAGGTGTCATTCCCTCATATTTTTTAAACACGCGGTTGAATGTCCGTATATTTGCATAACCCACCTGCTGAGAAATATCTGCCATAGTCCGGTTACCGCTCCTTATAAGCTCCTTTGCCTCCACCAGGCGTAATTTATGGATAAAATCAATCAGCGATTCGCCGAAAGTATCCTTAAACCGCTTGGACAAATAGTACGGCGAAAGCCCGAAATGCTCACTTAAGAAGGCGACATTAAGCTCCTCACTTCGGTAATTCTGATATACATATTCCAAAACGCTGTCAATGGATTTTTCATCGGCGGACTCGTTTTCGATACAGCAAAACTGAATCCGTGCGATAAGCCATTCGTACATCTGCTGAAGAGTCAAATTATCCTGCAAGATATATGATATACTTTGTTCCTCCGGCTTTGACACCTTAAGCAGTGTAAACGCGGCGTCCATAAACAGGCACCTTGCATAAACAGGGTTAAAATTGCCGCTGTTTTCCAAGAAATGAAACATGTCATTTATTATCGTTTCCGCGGCGGCACGGTCGCCCGTGCGTATACAATGCAGCAGCTTTTGCTCGGTATCCAAATCAAAATAATAGCTGTTCTCTTTTTCGGTATCCGAAGGATAATAATTCATTTTTTTGATTTTTTGAATATTAAGCTCCTGCAGCGCTTCTTTATATGCCTCGGGCAGCTCTCTTACGGAAGTGTGCACCTTAGAAAGCGCAAACTGCAGTTCAAGCTTGTACTCCCTGTTAAACATAGACGCCCCCAAATCCGCCAGCTGTAAGAGGGTCTGCAAATTGTTGTCATAAGACAAATCGGTATTAATTATGCAAACAAAATGATTTTCAATGTTAATCACGTATGATTTTGTATTTTCGTTGCTGTACAGCTCTTCGTACACATTCGTCATCATAAAGCAAAGCTCGTTAAAACGCTTTTGCAGGCTTTCGTGGCTTGACTCCGCATAGCTTTCCAAATCTTTCACCGAAATTACCAGTATTAAAAATGCCCTTTTGCTGAAAACAATACCGCTTTTCTCCAAAGCCTCCCACTGATAATGCCGCGGAAACGTTCCCTTCACCAAATGCAGCAAATAATCCTGTTTTACCGCCTCCTGCTGCTTACTTTCTTTTAACTGACTCCGCTTTACATACTGCTTAATTTCCGCAAATTCGTCCTTGGCGCTTTTGTCGCCGATAGTCGTTAAAATCTCGCTTATAGGACGATAATTCCTTCTGACCGCAGCAACTGCCAGAAGCAGCGAAAAAATAATGCATATGCAGGTTGAAACCAAAAACAGTTTTCGCATGGAAAGCACCTGAAGCAGCAGATTGTCCTTGCCGGTAACCAAAACAATATTTAAAACCGCCGTATCAAAATCAATATGCTTTGAAAGCACCGCACAGTCATCTGCAACCGTTTCAAGCAAGTCATGGAGAGTCTGCGGTGTGTCGGGGTTATCGGTGCTGTCCAAAATAAGCTCGTCCCTTGAATTGAAAATATAGATTGACGTGGCTTTCGTCCACTCAACCTCCTCTATTTTCTGGAAAAACATTGACTTTTCCGTCATGGCGCAAAAAACGGCATTATACCCATACTGTCTGATACTTCGGGGCATAACGGCACAATATTCGATAAATGTCTTTTTGTTTTTTATGCTTTTGATTTCATTAAAGAAAAAGCCGGTGCTGCTGAGTTCGAGTGTATTTTTCCATGCTGCAAAGGCTTTGCCGTCGCCGCCGAAGCATGCGTCAAAATAATTTCTGCTTTCCACGGCGCCTATCGGCGATAAAACCGTATCGGTTTCGGGTATATACAAAAAGAATGTTGTGTTCTCGTTGCGATACACCGCAGCACGTTCAATATAAGACAAAAACTCTACAGTATTTTTGTTTTTCAAATACTCTGACGGGTCGGTAATCCTCAGCACCGGCAAAAGCTTATCATGACTTGTCACATCAGCATATACACGGCGCATATCGGTCATTACGTCCCTTATATGGTTAGTGGTAAAATCGGAAACATAAGTATTAAATGCGTCATTTTGCTTTTTAAAATTATTAAAATAT
>CAJLYO010000288.1 GCA_905210885.1 uncultured Eubacteriales bacterium
CCGCCGTTGCTCCGTATTCCGCAGAAGGGGAATACGCGCAGGCATTTACTATATTGTCCCACACAAAAAGCTTTACCGATTTGTAAGGCAGTGTAAACGAAGGCGTAACCGTATATTCCTTGCCCTCTCTTTGGTCTGCGTAAACCGTAAAGTCTGCGGCTTCAAGCAAATTTCCCTTATCGTCTGAGGTAAGGGCGATTACCGACACGGGCGCCGCATTTGAATATGCGGAGTAAATAAATGCCGAAATTTTGCCGTCATTCATTTTCGGCGCCGCGGCGTTTATATCAAAATCCGCGGTTTTAAAGCTGTAGCTTTCCTCCGGGGCATATATTTCAAAAATGCTTTTTGCGCCGTTTACCCTGATTTCGTATTCGGTATCGGGTTTCATGATTTCGGGCTTTATTTCTATTTTGTCAAGCTTGATTTCCGCGGTGCAGGGCGTGTAGTCCGCCGCGCCCTTTTCGTGTATTTCGCATGTGATACCAGAGTCTTCCGATATAATCTGACTGTACCCGAAAACTATTGTATCGTCAAGGTTTGCGGTTTCAAATCCGCTTTTTGCATACTTATTTGTTACATCAAATGTATCGCCGGCTATGTCATATCTGAAATCCGACAGATACAGCTTTGCGTCTGTGCTTGTAATAAGCTGAAAATCAACGCTGCCAAGCTCTTTTGAAAAATTAAATTTCGGCAGATTCACTATATCCCCCGAAGGCAGAATAAGCCGTGCAATCTGCTTTTTTCTGTTATATACAAACTGAAGGCTGTGGATTTTTCCGGCTTCAAAGCCTTCAAACCGCTCCTTAACGTCATTTTCAACAATCAGACTGCCGCCGCTTAGGCTAAACAGCGAAGTATCTGTATTATTGACTATAAAATATACCGTTGCATTTTCCGTGCTTACGCCAAGCCCGAATTTTATAATACTTGTAGTATCCTCGGGAAGTTCCGGCATCGGCTTGCCGATAAATCCGTAGCCCGAATTTCCGCAAAGTGCCAGCGCCCTCGCGCCGTCAATCTCCGTACACTCAAGCCTGTGGCTTGAATTAAAATTTCCCGTACGCCACTGCTTTGCGTAATCGTCCGGCGTTGTGCCGTTGGTGTATGTCGAGGGCAGCTCCGAAAAATCGTCGTTCAGCGAACTCATTGACGGAACAATATCCTCGGCGCCGACAGTATAATACCGAATGTTGTCCATATAGGCCGCCTCGTCTACGGCGCTTATATATCCTATTTCTATACGGCTGAATCCGCCGGTGGTGTCAACCGGGCTTTCAAAAAGGTCTTTTGTGAAAAATGCGTCATATGTATTCCACACACTGTCTGAGTGTTTTTTGAAGGAAAATCTCATATACGCCTTTGACGGATTAAACTTAAGCTCGGCGTCATACCATGTGTCCGCCTCGTACCTTGCCGTTTCTTTTCCGCAAAGATTAACATATCCGCTGTTGGCAAAGGCGAGAGGAAACTTATCGCCGCCGATATACATAACAAAGGCAAATGAGGAATCGGTTTTTTCCTTTTTTAATGAAAACGACAGAACAAAATTATCCGTAACAGTCCCGGCGGCGCCGCCCGACATAACACGAAGCGTTGGATAGCCGCTTTTGTTGCGTATCGCAATGCTTGTTCCGAAATCTTTGTCGGCGTCATCTGTCCAGGTAACCGTTTCTATTTTGCTTTCCACACTGCTGTTATTCGCATTTAAAATAACGTCGTCACCGGGGTTAAGATATCCGGTATCGCGAAACGCAGCCGTAATTCCGGCGGCGCCGGTCACCGTTTCAAAATCCAAAAGTCCGGTGTCGATTCCGTTTTCGTCCGCATACGCAAAAAGCGGCAGCGAACAGCAAAAAACAGCAATTGCGGTTAATACAGTAATCAGTTTTTTAATCATGCTATATCCTCCGAAAATCATAATTACCACTGCTCTAAAGGCAGGTACTGCATGCTGCTTGCGCTGTCATTATAAGCGACAAACGTTACGCATATTTCATTGCTCTTGCAATTTTCAATATGTATTGTAAGCTTTCTTACACCGTCATTGGGGTTCTGCTCCTTAATAACGGGGGAAGCCGGCAGCGGCTTTGCGTCCATAACGGAAAATTCCGCACCGTCGCCACTTACAATTGTTGCAAGAAGCTTTTTGCCGTTTTTGGTAAGCACGGCGCTT
>CAJLYO010000289.1 GCA_905210885.1 uncultured Eubacteriales bacterium
TGCGGTGGCACTATAATCGCCCCTCTTTACATAAACCACAACCGCGTCCGCCGCAATGTCGTCGGGGTCGGAGTTGTACGCCTGAACACGCATTTCCTTGTCATTTTCGGCGTAGTCATCTCTTTTATATGCCTTATAATATTTTTCGTCAGCCTTTTCCTCTCCCACCGGTATTTCAAATACCACCGCATTTGAGGCAAGGCAAACCTTTCCGCCCAAAATGGCGGTATTTGATTTGTACGTCAGGGCTTCGGCGGACTCGGTGTCCGGCATACCGGCGTCGTCCTTTGTATATCCGTCATAAACCTTTCTTATAACATCGTTTTGTCCGCTTTCCTCCAGACCGTAGCTGCCCCTTGCCGTGTCAATACTTTTAATATCGCCGTCGGAATTTAACTCGTAAATACAAAGGGTATTTTCGGGAATTGCGGAAAGGACGGCGCGCAAAACGCTTGTTCCGTTATACGAAACTTTTTTTGCATAATTGAATATCTGTATTTTCCCGGAGGAAGTAAGCATTTTTGCGCCTGTTTCATCGTCCATTTTGTTGGGCAGCTTGTCGCTTTTTATCATAAAGCCATAGTTTTTTACTCCCGCTTCGTTATACGCGGCAATTTTGCCGGAGGTGTTAAGATAAAACGTTCCGCCGGTGCCTGCCGATATATCCGGAAATTCATACTTTGCAAAATCTGCCGTAACCTTATATGTTTCACCGCCGATTACAAGCTTGCTGCCGTCGGGACTGTAATCGATTTCGTCTGCCGTACCCTCAATTACGCCGTAAGCATACACAAGCTTTATGCTCTCAAGACCTTCGCTTCTCGCCACGGAAAGCACGTCCCACTTTGACAGTTCAAATATATCAAACTTTTCGTTTGTTTCCGAAACAAACTGCACATTTTCGTATTTATCAAGCTCGATTTTCACATTGCCGAACATACCGTATATTACTTTATCGTTTTTTGAAACGCTGTCAACAACTACGGTTTCGTAGTTTTCGCATACAACAACGTCCGTAATGCCGTCCCTGTCGTTATCGATAATTCTTACAAAGCCGTCCTCCGGTTTTAAATTCTTTTCTGAAGGGTTGGTGCAGATACTGTTATTGTATATAAAATCCACAGAGCCGATATTAAGATTTTCACTTTGGCGTTTTCCGTTTACGTAGTAATACAGCTTTCCGCCGCTGTAACCTGATATATCATCGGCGGCGATTTCCAAAATTTCATTGTTTTTCGGGTACATGTAAAGAATATCCTTCTCGCCCGAAGTGCTGTACGTTCTGTAATACGCCCGAACATTGCAGCCGATGTAATTTTCGGCTGTCACGGTGTCGTTATAGGAAACGCCGTCTATAATTACCTTATCCTCACCGGCTGCGTTTTCAAGGGTTAAATCGGCGCCGCCGCAGTATGTAACAATGCCGGAAACCCAAGATATATTAAGCCTTTCCTCAAACAGAGTTTTCTCTGACAGCTTATAGTCATAGCGCATGTCGCTGCCGTTGCTGCGGATATTTGCAGACAGCAAAATCTTTGTTTCTCCGCCCTTAATCAAGAGCCGCGCAAGCTTTGAAACGTTAAGTGTTCCTTCGTCATACGCGTCGCCGGCGCTGCAAAAGCCTGCCTGAGATGCGGCGTCGCCGAGGGACATTCCGTCGCTTATAACCTGTCTGTATCCCAAGGCGTACAAAATCATTTTTACCGCATGATTTACCGACATTTTCTCGTCAATGCGCACGGTATTGTCCGGAAAACCGGACACAAGGCCTAAGTTTTTTCCGCGGCATACCGCCTCGTAATATTCGCTTTTACTGTTTATATCGCTGAATGCCGCGTCCTCGGCAGAGGGAGTGTTTTCGCTGTATAAATTAATAACGGAGCTTATCGCGTCGCCTCTTGAAACCTCGCCGGAGGGGTTTGCCGCAAGTTTTTGGGTCATAAGCCCGAGTCTTACGGCAGCCGTAACGTAATTAACGTCGTCATCAGGCGCATTTGCGGAAAACACGGTAAATTGATTTAAAATCAAAGCTGCCGACAGTATAAAGCCGATAACTATTCTTTTATATTTCATTTTGTCGCCTCCGTTCTTAAGAGCAGCTCGTATATAACCTTTGCCGCTTCGGCACGGGTAGCTGC
>CAJLYO010000290.1 GCA_905210885.1 uncultured Eubacteriales bacterium
ATAAACAACTGGGAAGCGACATACATGGATTTTAATGAAGAAAAAATACTTGATATTGCAAAAAAGGCAAAAGACTTGGGAATCGAGCTTATGGTTTTGGACGATGGCTGGTTCGGTCACCGCGACAGCGACAACAGCTCCCTTGGCGACTGGTATTCCGATAAGCGAAAACTGCCCAACGGAGTTGAAGGCCTTGCAAAAAAAGTAACGGAAATGGGCATGAAATTCGGCTTGTGGTTTGAACCCGAAATGATTTCACCTGACAGTGACCTTATGAGAGCGCACCCCGACTGGTATATGCACACAAACGACAGAGCCCCGGCACTGGGACGAAATCAGCTTATTCTCGATTACACCCGTGACGATGTGTGCGAGTATATAATAAACGCTGTTTCAACTATTCTTGAAAACGCTCCCATTTCATACGTTAAGTGGGATATGAACAGGAACATGTCAGATATCGGCTCCCCCATGCTTTCCGCGCAAAATCAGCAGGAAGCGGCGCACAGATATATTCTCGGACTTTACAAGGTTATGGACGCACTGACTTCAAGGTTCCCCGACGTCCTTTTTGAAAGCTGTTCCGGTGGCGGCGGACGTTTTGACGGCGGAATTTTGTATTACATGCCCCAAGGCTGGACAAGCGACGACACCGACGCGGTTGAGAGAATGTATATTCAATACGGAACAAGCCTTGTATACCCCTCCTCCTGCATGGCGGCGCATGTTTCGGCAGTGCCCAATCATCAGACAGGCAGGGTAACACCTTTAAAAACCAGAGGCGATGTTGCAATGTGCGGCAGATTCGGCTATGAGCTTGACCTTACAAAGCTTACCGCTGAGGAAAGCGAAATCGTAAAAGAACAGATAAACCGGTACCATAAGCTTGAGGGAATAATACATAACGGCGATATGTACAGAATCAAGTCACCCTTTGAAGGCAACACCGTAAGCTGGGAATTTGTTTCTGAGGATAAAAATACAGTGGTATTATGCGTGTATAAAATTCTCACAAAGGTTGAACATGAACTTGAAATCATAAAGCTTAAGGGGCTTATACCGGACGCTATGTACAAAAACACAGAAACCGGCAATATTTACCGCGGTGACGCCCTTATGAATATAGGACTCAAAAAACACAATTTTACCGATTTTTCAAGTGAAATTACCGTATTTGAAAAGCTGTGATAATAAAAACCGTGCTATGCAAAGCGCATAGCACAGTTTTTTATTTTGAACACAATACCTTTTCTTCTTCGGATACAAACATCATAACAAAGCTTACGGACAACAAAAGACAGCACAGCCATATTGATTTATCGCCAACAATTTTTGTTATAACCGTTCCGATTCCGGCACCCACGGCAAAAACGGCTATAACGCCGAAATATGTCAATGCCTTTTTCAAAATCGCCCTGTCATGCACATGAAAATATGCGCAAAGCGCCTCCACGCCGCTTCTCATATTGCCGATACACATTGTGCTTGCGTAAGCGTGACCGCGCACCTTATGAAAGGTCTGCACCTGCATAGCACAAACAAAAGAAACAACGGCATTTGCAAGGGCGTTAAACCTCCGCGGCATATAGCCCACACCAAAAAGCAGAACTATTTCGATAATCAGAATAATCTGCCGCCAGTGAATTTTTTCACACGGTTTAAAGCTAACATGGATAAGCTCCGCAACCGCCGTGCCGATCAAAAAAGACACAACCGGAATTATATACTTTAAAACGGTGTTCCAATCACCGATAAAAAACGCGGAACTCATTAAAACAATATTTCCTGTCTGCGCATTTGCAAAAACCTCTCCGCGGCAGCAATACGTGTATGCGTCCTGAAAACCGCCGGATAAAATAACAAACAAAGCGGTACGGAAAGTGTCCGACATCTGACCGTTAGTTTTATTTTCAATCATAATTAATCATTCCCGAGAAAAAGTAAATAAAAATGCAGTGTACGACAGCATAAAGCCCAAAACAGCAAGTACAAACAGCGTGCAGCTTGCTCCGCTTACCGCCTTTGCCGCACAGTACAGCAGAAAACCTATCCCCATGCAAAACGCCGTCGGCTCTGCCGCTGATTTCGACTTTGAAGTCGCCCGTCTCAACAATCCAAGCGAGCGTTTTTTC
>CAJLYO010000291.1 GCA_905210885.1 uncultured Eubacteriales bacterium
GCATAATCTTGCCGCCGTAGGCAATTTCCTCGATGTGGTGCGCACACCAGCCTACAATTCTTGACATTGCAAAAAGCGGCGTGTAGAGCTCCGGCGAAATGTTGAGCATTGAATAAACAAAACCGCTGTAAAAATCAACGTTCGGTGAAATAGGCTTTGTGGTGTTTTTAAACTCGCGGTATAATTCGGGCGTCAGCCGCTCTATCATGCAGTACAAATCAAATTCGTCCGTACACCCTTTTATTTTTGCAAGGGAGCCGGCGTTTTTCTTTAAAAGCACTGCCCTGGGGTCTGAAAGTGTGTATACCGCGTGCCCCATTCCGTAAATAAGACCGGAACCGTCAAATGCCTCTTTGTTCAATATGCGTTTTAAGTATGTTTTAATTTCGTCTTCGTCTTTCCAGTCCTTAACGTTTTTCTTTATTTCCTTCATCATGCCCATAACCTTGCTGTTTGCGCCGCCGTGCTTGGGACCCTTAAGCGAACATACGGCAGCCGCAATAGCAGAGTAGGTGTCTGTTCCGGTAGAGGAAACAACATGAGTTGTAAATGCCGAGTTGTTACCGCCGCCGTGCTCCGCGTGAAGAATAAGACACAAATCAAGGAGTTTTGCCTCCTCATGGGTAAACTTGTTGTCCTGGCGCAGCATATGTAAAAAGTTTTCGGCGGTTGAATACTCCGGAACGCACTGGTGCAAAAACAGACTTTCACCGTCAAAGTAATGGCGCTTTGCCTGATACGCCTGCGCGATTATAACGGGGAAACGCGCAATAAGTTCCATAGACTGACGGAATACGTTAAGATATGATGTGTCATCGGCGCGTTCGTCCTCTGAATACAGCGTTAACACCGAACGGGCAAGCTTGTTCATTATGTCCTTGCTCGGAAATTTTAATATTGAATCCTCTGTGAAATTCGGCGGAAGTGCGCGCAGCTCACTTAAAAAACCGCAAAAATCCCTTAACTGCTCTTTTGTGGGTAAAACGCCGAACAGCAGAAGAAATGCAGTTTCCTCAAAACCGAATCTGTCCTCGCGCTCGCACGCGGCAACAATATCGTAAACGTCAACGCCGCGGTAGCGCAAAACACCCTCAACGTCAACCTTTTCGTTTTCATCTATAATATATCCGTGAACGCTACCTATGGAGGTAAGCCCCACTAAAACGCCGGTACCGTTTTTGTTGCGCAGTCCGCGCTTTACGTCATATGTCTGAAACAGAGCCGGGTCTATGCCAACGTTGTTTTTCGCAAGACCGACATAATCGTGTATTTTTTCCTCTATGTGGTTCATTGTATCCTCCTGACTGCGTGATAAATAAGCAACTTATTTTTGCAAAATTGTAACACTATTGTACCATAAATAATAAATTATGTCAATAATTTTGCAAAATTTTGTATTGCTATTGCAAATTCAATTCCTGCCATGACTCGTAAAGAGCGTCAAGCTGTTTGTTTTTTTCGTCAAGTTCCTGCATTATTTCGTTTGCTTTTACGTAGTCTGTTGCAATTTCGGGAAGCTCAAGCCTTTGATTAAGCTGTGCAATCACGTTTTCCGCTGCGGCGATTTCGTCCTCGGCGCGTTTTATTGCGTTTTCTTTTTTGCGCCGTAATGACTCAAGCCGCTTTTGTTCCTTGTAACTTTCGCCGCCGCTTTTTGCGGCTGTTTTTGTTTCCTCTTCAGGCTTTTGGTGATTTATGAAATAATCATAGTTTCCGTTATATTCGCATATTAAACCGTCTTGCATATTATAAATCTTTGTTGCGAGTTTTTCAATGAAGTATCTGTCGTGGGATACAGCCAAAACGGTTCCGTCATAATCGGACAGGGCGGTTTCGAGAGCCTCGCGCGAGCGTATGTCAAGGTGGTTTGTGGGCTCGTCAAGTATAAGAAAATTTGCACCCGAAAGCAAAAGTCTTAAAAGCGAAACCCTTGCACGTTCACCACCGCTTAAATCGCCGATAAGTTTGAAAACATCATCACCGGTAAACAAAAATGCGGCAAGTGCATTTCGTATTTCGGTGTCTGTAAGCTTGGGATAGTCCGCGCGGATTTGTTCAAAAGGCGTTTTTTTAAGGTCAAGACATTGCTGCGTCTGATCGTAATAGCCGATTTTAACATTGCTCCCAA
>CAJLYO010000292.1 GCA_905210885.1 uncultured Eubacteriales bacterium
TTTGCCCATGGTCTCCGGGGCGATACTTGTTACCCTGCCTATGTCGGGCGCGGTTACGCAAATTTACAGCGGCGTTAAGGAAATCGGTATAATAGATATCCTTTTCGACTCGGGAATCGCAAACGAAATGTTCCCTCTGCTTTTGTTTATCGGTATAGGCGCGATGATTGACTTCGGTCCGCTGCTTTCAAACCCCAAGCTTATGCTTTTCGGCGCGGCGGCACAGTTCGGTATATTCTTTACCTTAAGCATGGCGGCGCTTTTCGGCTTTGATTTAAAGGACGCGGCATCCGTTGCCATTATCGGCGCGGCTGACGGCCCTACCTCAATTTTTGTCGCAAACTATTTAAAGTCAAACTATATCGGTGCGATAATCGTTGCGGCGTATTCATACATGGCGCTTGTACCCATTGTACAGCCGCCGGTAATACGTCTTATTACCACAAAGCATGAGCGCGGCATAAAAATGGCGTATGTGCAAAAGGAAGTTAAAAAGTCCGTGCGCATACTTTTCCCCATTGCAATCACAATCGTAACAGGTATCGTTTCCCCCAGAAGCGTTGCCCTTATCGGCTTTTTAATGTTCGGTAACTTAATACGCGAGTGCGGCGTTTTGAACTCCCTTTCCGAGAGCGCACAGAACAACCTTGCAAACCTTGTAACGCTGCTTTTGGGTATAACGGTTGCCTCGAAAATGAGAGCGGACGCATTTTTGACAGGTCAGACGCTGCTGATTCTGGGTCTTGGTCTTGTTGCCTTTGTGTTTGATACCGTGGGCGGAGTGCTGCTTGCCAAATTTATAAATCTGTTTACAAAGAACAAGATTAACCCCATGATAGGCGCGGCAGGTATTTCGGCTTTCCCCATGTCTGCGCGTGTGGTTCATAAAATGGGTCTTGCCGAGGATAAAACAAACTATCTTTTAATGCACGCAATCGGCGTTAACGTTTCCGGTCAGATTGCTTCGGTAATCGCCGGAGGTCTTTTGCTTAACATGCTGGGATAATATTGAATAAAATGTCCGTTCCTCGGGCCGCGGGGACGGCAGCCATATAATATTTGCGCGGCCGGAAAGGCGAGTTTATTTTATGATTAACGTACAGGCTTTTTTACAGACCCTCCCCATTATGGGCAAGGGCATGCTGGGGATATTTATCGTAACGGCAGTTATAGTTTTATGTGTTACGGCGCTTAATAAATTGTGTAAATAGGAGAAACATATGTACAAGCTTTTAAAACAGGAGGGTGCGGCACGCCGCGGCAGCTTTGAAACGCCTCACGGCACCGTGCAGACACCTGTGTTTATGAACGTAGGCACGGCGGCGGCTATAAAAGGCGCGCTGTCATCGGTAGATTTGGAGGGCATGGGCACTCAGATTGAGCTTTGCAACACATACCATCTTCACCTTCGCCCCGGCGATAAAATCGTTAAACAAATGGGCGGTCTGCATAAGTTTATGAACTGGAACAGACCCATTTTAACCGACAGCGGCGGCTTTCAGGTGTTTTCTCTTGCAAAGCTCAGAAAAATTAAAGAGGAAGGCGTGTATTTCGCCTCACATATTGACGGACGCAGAATTTTCATGGGACCGGAGGAGAGTATGCAGATTCAAAGCAACCTTGCCTCCACGATTGCCATGGCATTTGACGAGTGTGTGGAAAATCCTTCGCCAAGAGAGTATGTTTCCGCCTCCGCAAGCCGTACGGTGCGCTGGCTTATGCGCTGTGCCGCGGAGATGAAACGCTTAAATTCCCTGGACGATACAATTAATAGAAAGCAGATGCTGTTCGGAATAAACCAGGGCGGAACGTATACCGATATACGCATAGAGAACATGAAACGCATTGCGGAAATTGACTGCGACGGCTACGCGATAGGCGGCCTTGCGGTGGGTGAGCCGACCGAAACCATGTATGAAATTATCGAGGCTGTTGAGCCTTATATGCCCAAGGACAAGCCGCGGTATCTTATGGGCGTGGGTACACCGGCAAATATTTTGGAGGCGGTGGAGCGCGGCGTGGACTTTTTCGACTGCGTTATGCCGAGCAGAAACGCGCGCCACGGCACGCTTTTTACCTCGCAGGGGATAATTAATATTAATAATAAAAAGTATGAAACTGAC
>CAJLYO010000293.1 GCA_905210885.1 uncultured Eubacteriales bacterium
AAAAAGCCGGTGTTGTCCGTTTTAAACTGAATTTTCCCGCCGGGCTTTAAAAGACGGCGGTACATTTCGAGAAAATCCTTATGCGTAAGACGCCGTTTTTCGTGGCGTGCTTTCGGCCACGGGTCACTGAAGTTAAGATATATTCTGTCGAAGCTGTTTTCACAAAATTGCTGTGAAAGAGCCCGCGCGTCGCCTAAAACAAATTTCAGATTCTCTATATTGTCTCTGCACGCCTTCTCTGCCGCTAAAACCATGACGTTTTTGTTGCTTTCAACCGCAATAAAGTTAACGACCGGGCACTTTTTTGCCATTTTTGACGCAAAGCCGCCCTTGCCGCAGCCTATCTCAAGGTAAACCGGATTGGTGTTTCCGAAAAAGCCGGAAGGTGCGGAGAGATCAAGTGCAGCGCTGTCGATAAAATATCCGCCGCATTCGGCAAGACGCTTATCGGCATTTTTTTTGTTTCTCATTCTCATATGGTGAAATTATTCCTCCGGTGTCTGGCTTTCGATTGCGTTGACGTTTTCAAACTTCATCTGCTTTTTCATGTCCTTTTGGTGCATGATGTTTCTGTTGTCGCGCAGTGAGCTTATCGTGCGTTCAAGCACTTTCTCGACGTCTGCCAAGATATCGTCAACATACTGGCGTGTGCCGAGCTTGATTTCCTTTGAACGTCTGTTGGCATTGTTGATTATCTCTGTTGCCTGCTCGGTTGCACGTCTGGTGATTTCGTTTTCGTTAATCATTGAAACGATTTTGTCCTCTGCGCTTTTTATAATTTCGGACGCCTCCTGCTGAGCCTCCAAAAGTATTCTCTGGCGCTCGTCCTTTATCCATTTTGCCTGCTTTAAGTCGTCGGGCATTTTTAGACGGATTTCCTGAATTATGTCCAAAAGCTCGTCCTTATCCATAAGACTTTTTCCCATCATGGGTATGGTTGTGCTTCCGTCTATAAGATCCTCCAACTGTTCGATTAACTCTAAAGTTTCCATAACCGCATCCTCCTATTTTAGTTTTTTGATAATATCTTTTTCTATGCACGGGGGTACCATTCCCGTTATACTGCCTCCGTGAGAGGCAAGCTCACGCACAACGCTTGAGCTTAAATATATGTTATTTAAATTTGTTACCATAAAAAGCGTTTCCGCCTCGTTGTTCAGCAGACCGTTTACATGAGCCATCTGAAATTCATATTCAAAATCCGTGTTAGTGCGCAGTCCCTTTATTATAACCTTGGCGCCCACCTTGCGGACGTAATCTGCCAAAAGCCCGTCATTTAAATGAATTTCCACATTGTCAAGGTCTGTTACGGAGCGGCGGAGAAAATCAAGGCGCTCCTCCGGTGTAAACGAGTATTTTTTTTCATGATTTTCCGAAACGGCTACAATCAGCTTGTCAAAAATTGCCGCGGCTCTGCGGATAATGTCTATGTGACCGTTTGTGCAGGGATCAAAGCTGCCGGGATAAACTGCCGTAATCATTTTTATTCCCCTCCTGCTATTTCGTCAGCCCTTATAACGGTGACTGCCGTTTTTCCGTAGCGTTTGCGTCTGCCGGCGGGAAAGGGCGGTTCGTCCGCCGCGGTTTCACATACGAAAAGTGCATTCTCCGAGGCAAGACCCATCTTTATTATTTCGGAAATTGCAAAACTGCAAAGTTCCTTGCCATAGGGCGGATCCAATAATATAATATCATATTTTTTTCTGCATGTGCTTAAGTACTGCTGTGCTGTTGTGTTGTAAAGCCCGGAAAGAGGATAAAGCCTTGTTTTTTCAAGATTTTTCTTTACAATTTCCGCAGCTTCCGCATTTTGCTCGACAAAATCACAGTGCCGTGCCCCGCGGCTTAATGCTTCTATGCCCAGCGCGCCGCTTCCGGCAAACAGGTCAAGCACCGTGCTTTCCGGAATATCAAACTGTATCATGGAAAACATGGCCTCTTTAACTCTGTCCGTTGTCGGACGCGTCAAACTGCCGTCAAGGGAAAAAAGCGTGCTTCCTCTCGAAGTGCCCGATATAACTCTCAAAGGAAAATACAGCTCCTTTTGAATATTTTTAAAATAAATAAGAAATAATACCAAAATAGGAGAAAAATTATGAGAAAAAACAAAGA
>CAJLYO010000294.1 GCA_905210885.1 uncultured Eubacteriales bacterium
CGCCTGCCAAACCGGGCTTGACATAGAGGTTTTCTTCTCTCTGCCGCCGACGCGTCACACACCTGTTTCCGCCTTTTTCTTCTTGTAATACTGCACCACTGCGACGCGCGCCGCCGCCATAAATCGCTGCGTGACCACTATCCGGTCGCCTGTGTCAAGCACAAAATGATTGTCCATGCCCGTTATGTGATCCATGTTCACTATGTAGCTGCGGTGGCACCTCAAAAATCTGCCGCCCGATAATTCCCTCTCTATCTCGCACAAACTTTTGCCCACAGTCTCGCTCCTGCCGTCGGTCAGATGGACTATGCTTTTGCCGTCAAGACTTTCTATGTAGGTTATGCTGCCGAGCGCCAGCTTTTCATACGCGCACCCGTTCTGCAGCGCTACGGTCGCCTCGTCGCCGCTGCCTGTCAGCCGGTCAAGCAGACGAACCAGCCTGTCAAAACGTATCGGCTTTGCCAAAAAGCCGGATGCACCCTGCATATACGCGTCATGCATCCGGTCGCTGTGCTTTATAAGGAACATTGCTCTGCCGACAAAGCCGCACTTTCTGAGTTTTAGCAGCGTATCTATTGCACCGGTAAGGTCCGCACTTGCGTCTATAAACAAAAAGTCGTATTCCTTTGCATGCCGCACCCTTGCCAGCAGTTCATGCCTTGAAGGGATCTTTAGATACTCGACCGTAAAGAGCGGTTTGTTGCTGAAATACTCCTTTATCATTGAAGAGAGCTTTGCTCTCTCGTTATAATTTTCATCGCAAATGATGAACCTTAAAAGCATTTTGATACCTCACACAGTGCAGCCTTACATGCCGCGAATTTGCCAAAATAATACCATAAAATGACAACAAAGTCAATAGAAAATTGCTAAAAACATTCACAAAATACAATTCGGATAGAGAAATGGTGAAAATAAATCACAAAATCGGATCCGATTTTAATATCTATCGGCTTTTCGGTCAAAATACGACAAAAACCGACCCGGCAATAAAACACCAGGTCGGTTTGTTATTTGTGCTGATGCTTTAAAAAATATTTGCAGGTGATATTATTTAGCGAGAGCGGCGGCTATAGCAACTCTTAGAGAGTCATTTCTGTAGCAGTACCATATGATGTGGTCTATCTGATCATATCCCATGCCGTCCGGCAGCTTGCTTTTGAGCTCTTTTCTCAGACCCACAAGTTCGGCATATGAGCACTTTTCGAGCTTTATATACTCAAAATGCACCGAAAACATCTTCATATAATACGGCAATACATTTTGTATAGTGATCCTAAATTATTTTATACTTTCTTTGCATAAAAAACAGCCGATGGGCATGATTTAATAGGTGCAATACTTATCTGTTCTCGACAAATCGTTTGCTATATTATATCATTTGGCAAAATTTACAGTTCCGTTTTTAACACCTGCTGATGGAATTCCGGCAGTCCAACTATGTGTTTGACCAACATGGGCTTTTGTTATTCCGGAATTGTTGATTATTGCTGTTTCCATTGTCCGTATACTATCCGGAATGTTTAATGTTGCAGCTGCAGTACAATTCGCAAATGCATAATCGCCTATACTTTCAAGTTGATCGTTCAATGTAGTAGTCGTTATTGAATTGCATACGGAAAACGCAAAATTGTTTATATTTATACATTTTGTATGTTTTCTTATGCAATGGTGGCTGTGGCATTACGGCGCTTTTAAGCGGAATTTTGGTGTGTTTTCGATTTGTCGATAATTGTCAAACCGACGAATAATGCTGTCGTTCATCGTAAAATATCTGCTTTTCATCCAAAAAGCCTTTACTTTTTCAGAATTTATGGTATTATCTTCCAAACGCGAATAACGCGTAAAAAGGGAGAGGCTAAAAATGTATATTTATATTGCGGTAAAGGAGACAGCAGAAACAGAAGAGGGCGAGTTTTCAACCTATGGCATACGGTGCTACGATCTTGACAGCGGAAATGTGGCTGCAGAGGTTCGGGATGTATTTTGTGACAAACGCCTTGCGGAGCAGTTTGCCGAAAAGTGCAGTTCTGAAAAGCTGGAGCCGGTCCATCTTTCAGCCGCGGCTGAGGACGCCGTCTGGAGTGCAGGCACGGCTGTCCTTATCTG
>CAJLYO010000295.1 GCA_905210885.1 uncultured Eubacteriales bacterium
TTTAGTTCCAATGGGAATCGGGCTTTTCTTTGGTTGTTTATAAGGAATATCTTGAGGATAACGAGCTTGACGGTCTTATTCTGCGCCTTGCAAATCTTATAACCGAGTTTGGCGGCGAGTATTTCGATACATTGCCAATTACGGCAGAGGCACCGTATGAATACAGTTTTTCCGGCGATGCCGAAAAGGCACGAAAAGAGTTTTTAAAACAGAAAAAACTGCCTGAAACACTTACTGCTCCCGAGGCGCTTGACGCTCTTGCAGAGTATTATAAAATTGAGGGCGAATATACAAAAGCACAGCTGCGGACAATTGTCGGCGTGCGTTATGAAATGGAACAGCGCCTTTTCAGCAGCAGAAATCCGTACACCTTTGCCTCCGATGTTTCCGTTGATATTGTAACGCGTATTAAAGAGCGCCACGGCGACTTCCCCGGTGTTGACATTTCCACGGACTATATACGTGATTATCCCAACGGCTCAATTGCCTCGCATATTATCGGCAGGGTGGGCATAATCTACAAAGATGAGTATGAGCAGTTAAAAAATGAGAATTACGGTATGAACGATGTTATTGGAAAGGACGGCATCGAAAAATACCTTGAAAAGTATTTAAAGGGCAAAGACGGCGTTTCAAGCGTTGTTCAGAATCTTGACGGCAAAACCTCGGGAATTTTGGAAACGCTTTCGCCGACTCCCGGAAACAATGCGTTTTTAACAATTGACCTAAAGCTGCAAAAGGTTCTTGAGGAGTCGCTTGAACGCACTATAAAATCCATTGCGGGTTTGAAGCACGGCTACGGAACAAATGCCGGTTCTGCCGTGGTAATTGACGTTAACACCGGCGAAATTCTTGCAATGGCGTCATATCCCACGTATAACATAGCCACGTTTAACAACGACTATGCCGAACTGTATGCAAATCCGGACAAGCCCATGTGGAACAGAGCTGTTTCCGGTCAGTACGCCCCGGGCTCGACCTACAAGGTTTTAACGGCAATTGCGGCGCTTGAATCGGGTGCTGTCAGGGCAAATGAAAATATACGTGACGAGGGTGTTTACAAATTCTATGCAACCTCCGGATATTCGCCGCAGTGCTGGATATACACTCAGTCCGGGCGGACTCACGGAA
The DNA here is from genome assembly GCA_905210885.1 of uncultured Eubacteriales bacterium. Classification (GTDB taxonomy): domain Bacteria; phylum Bacillota; class Clostridia; order Monoglobales; family Firm-18; genus CAJLYO01. Next base: position 1,132 of record CAJLYO010000295.1, read on the forward strand.
ATCAGAATGTTACACAGGCGATTGAAAATTCCTGCAACTATTTCTTTTATGAATCCGGACGGCGAATGGGCATTGATACTCTTGATGATTATTCCGAAAAATTCGGTTTGGGCGACTATACCGGTGTACAGTATCTCGGCGAATCCAAGGGAATACTCGCCTCGCGCGAATATAAAGAAAGCGTTATAAAGGAAAAATGGTACCCCGGCGATACTCTTCAGGCAGCAATCGGGCAGTCTTATCACATGCTTACCCCCATACAGCTTGCAAATTATATCGCGGCAGTAGCAAACGGAGGTATAAGATATAAAACACAGATGGTAAAAAGCGTTAAAAACAGCGAAAACGGAAATTCACTGTTTGACGTTACGCCCGAGGTTATGTATGATATCGACATGAGCGAGGAAAATTACAAGGCTGTTATAAACGGCATGAAAAAGGTTTCGGAAACGGGTACGGCGAGCAGCACGTTTGCAAATTTTGACGTGCCTGTGGGAGGAAAGACCGGTACTGCGGACGTTTCAAAGGGGTCGCCGACGGGACTTTTCGTAGCGTTTGCTCCTTTTGACAATCCTCAGATTGCAATTTCCGTAGTTGTTGAACACGGCGGTCACGGTAATTACGTTGCGCCTGTGGCAAAAGACGTGATTGCGGCATATATGGAGGAAAATACGCAGGACGATTTATTCGCGCAGTACAATACTTTGATAAAATAGGGTGAAAATATGGGACGTGTTATAGCTGTAACAGGCAGAGGAGGAACAGGCAAGACAACCGTTTCGGCGAATGTGGCTTATGCGCTTGCAAACCGCGGCAAAAAAACTTTGCTTATTGACTGCGACTGCGGCATGCGGTCGCAGGACGTTGTTTTCGGGTTTCAGGACAGCGTAGTGTATAACTTTTATGATGCAGCGCTTGAACGCTGCGAAGCCGCCGACGCATGCTTTAAAACGGAAAACGGACTTAAGATAAT
>CAJLYO010000296.1 GCA_905210885.1 uncultured Eubacteriales bacterium
AAGGGAGTAGCCGTAGTCGGCGCGCTCGCCTTCATTTGGGCTTTTCGTGCCTGTATAATACTTTGCACCCTTTGAAAATTCCGTCGGGGAATATTTCGACAAATCGTGCAAAAAGCCCTGCACCGGGATACCTGCCCTGATACAGTGCCGTATAACGGCATGACGGTGTTTTGTAATTGTTTTAAAGTGACCTGCCGCGCCTTTCAAACTCATCTTTTCACCCGCTTTAAAATTTCCGTGGCAATTTTTTCAATGCTCTGATCCCCCGAAACGGTAATATCTGCCGCGCCGCGGTACATTTCGTATCTTTCATTGTACAGCTTTCTGACCTTTTCGGCGTCGTTTTTTATAAGCGGTCTGTCGGAAAAATCCGTCCGCTCAATTATCACTTCCGGCGGTGTGTCTATGAAAACCACCGTTCCGTTTTTCATGTATTCAAGATTTTTGCTGTCTTTTACAATGCCGCCGCCCGTTGCCACAACGGAGTTTTTCGCAAGGGACGCTTTTTCCAGTGCCTGGCTTTCAAGCTGTCTGAAATGCGCCTCGCCGTATTTTTCAAAGATTTTGGAAATTGCCATACCGCTGTCGGTTTCCACATTTTTGTCTGTGTCAACATACCTTGCGCCTGCCAGCTTTGCAAGGCGGAAACCTACCGTTGTTTTTCCGCAGCCCGACATGCCTATTAAATATATGTTTTTCATATATAATTCCCCAAATACTTAAATTTTGTGCATTTGCTTTTTAAAACTTCAACAGTCTGCCTTGTGTTTTCGTCTGCCATGCTGCCTTCAAAATCAAGAAAGAATATATATTCAAAAGGGTTTGTGGCGTCCGGGCGTGACTGAATGTTTGTAAGGTTAAGCTTGCTTTTTGCGAATAAATCAAGGATCGAAGCAAGACTTCCCGCCCTATGCTCGATTGAAATAACAACAGAGATTTTATCAGCCTTGGGGTTTTGGCACTGCTGCTTTGAAAGTATGATAAACTTCGTAATATTATTACTGTTGTAGTTTATGTTGTGCTCCAAAACCTTAAGTCCGTAAATCTGTGCTGCGCGCTCCGAGGCAATGGCGGCAATATCATGCCGTCCGCTTTCGCTTACGAATTTTGCCGAGGTTGCCGTGTTGTAATGGGGAATCTGCCTTGCACTTAAATTATGCAGATAGTCCCTGCACTGCATAAAAGCCTGTGGGTGGGAATAAATTTCCTTTATATCCCCGATTTTCGTACCTTCGTTAACCAAAAGATTGTGATTTACCTTAACGGAAACTTCGCCGTTTATATAGAAATCATATTGGGTAAGCAGGTCGTAAACATCGGTCACTGCGCCTGTCGAGGTGTTCTCGAGAGGTATCACGATATATTTTACGTCGTCGTTTAAAAGAGCGTTCATAAGGCTTTCAAAGGTAGCGTAATTTTTAACGGTCATGCTCTCATGGCACATTGCCAAATATTTCTCCGTTGCCTCGTGGGAAAAACTTCCCGGTACGCCCTGATAGGCGATGCCGCTTGTCTGTCCGGCGATGTCCGCCTGCATTTTCCTTGAAACCGTCATTAAGTCGGTGTAAAACTCCCTTAAATACGGTGCATATTCCGCATTTTTCAGATACGCGGTGTTTTTTTCTATTACCTGCTCCTCACGCGAGCTGTTTAAAATAGGAAGTTTGTGTTCGATTTTATAATCTATAACCTCTTTTACAACGTCCATGCGCTGTTCAAAAAGTGAGGTAATTTCTCTGTCGATTTTATCTATTCTGTCACGCAGTTCTTTCATAAATCCGCCCCCATAACGTCAAGAATCGTAAATGCCGCCGCACATTCTATCGCCGCCGCCGCTCTCGGGACAATGCAGCTGTCATGTCTGCCCTTAAGCGTTAAAATTTCGTTTGTTTTTGTTTTTACGTTTACTGTTTCCTGCGGCTTAAAAATGGAGGGGGTAGGCTTTATCGCCGCCTTGAAAATAACCGGCATACCGTTTGTGATTCCGCCTAAAATTCCGCCGTTGTTGTTGGTAAGGGCAACAACCTTGCCGTTTTCGTAGCGATAGCTGTCGTTTGCCTCATAACCGTTTGATTCGGAAAT
>CAJLYO010000297.1 GCA_905210885.1 uncultured Eubacteriales bacterium
CGAGCTTGAAATGAAATTGTTTGATACATACTTAATTAAGGTTCTGCCGTGAATTTAGAAAAAGGGGATATTGCATTATCTGCAATATCCCCTTTTGTTTATTGTTATGCCTGCACATCGTGAACTTTATTATACATAAACATGAAAACGGATACACCGCATATTATAATGTATCCCAAAACGCTGTAAATATCAGGCATCTGACCAAACAGGAAAAATCCCAGAATTGCCGCAAAAATAACCTGTGTATAGTCAAAAACCGATATTTCTTTAGCCGGCGCCAAGGAATATGCGGTTGTTATTGAAAACTGCGCAAGGGCGGCGGAAAGTCCGGCGCTTATTAAAAATGCAAGCTGTTTTAACGTCATCGGGTGATAATCGAAAATCAGAAACGGAACCGTTACAAGGCATGAAAACGCCGAAAAAAAGAATACTATAACCGCACTTCGCTCTCCGCGTTTCCCCAAGATCCGCACAAATGTGTACGCAACGCCTGCGCCGAATCCTCCCAAAAGACCGGCAATCGCCCCCGGGGACAGCATGCCGGCTCCGCTGGGCTTAATAATAAACAGGCTGCCGATAAATGCGATTATAACTGACACTCCCTGAATCAAGGTCATGCGTTCTTTAAGCAGAAAATATGAAAATATTATCGCGAAAAACGGTGAAAGCTTGTTAAGCATTGACGCGTCCGACAGCATAAGTGTATCAACCGCGTAGAAATTGCCCAAAATACCCATTGTCCCGAAAACCGAACGCATTAAAAGCGGACCTATGTTTGATTTGTTTATTTTGAATTTTTCCTCTGAGCGCAAAAGCACCGCAGCGGCAAAAATAAATGCCACAAAATTTCTGAAAAAGCTCTTTTGTACCGCCGGTAAATCTCCGGCAAGATGTACAAATGCCGCCATCAAGGCAAAGAAAAACGCCGCGCTTATAATTGAAGCCGTGGCTTTTGCTTGTTTACTGTTCATATCTTAAAGCACCTCTTATATAACAGTATACGCCTTTTTTCGCAAAAAGGCAATCTAATATTGCAAAGTTTTTTAAATTGTGATATATTGTTGTCGGAGGTTTGGTATTTATGTTGTTTTTTTATATACGCCACGGCGACCCGATTTATGACCCCGACAGCCTGACGCCACTGGGTGAAAGGCAGGCAGAGGCGCTTTCAAAAAGGCTTGCACGCTACGGTGTTGACGAGATTTATTCTTCTGCGTCAAACAGAGCATACATGACGGCTCTGCCCACGGCGCAGATTCTCGGAAAGGAAATAACAAAATTTGAATGGGCAAGAGAGGATTATGCCTGGGCACAGCTTACCGTTAAATCGGGCGGCTGGGCATTTCAGTCCGAAAAGCACAGAAGGCTTTTTGCTTCCCGCGAAATACGCAGTTTGGGAAAAGACTGGGCACGGCACCCATCATTTGCCGATACAAAATTTGAAGATGGTATAGATCGCATACAAAAAGAAAGTGATAAGTTTTTTGAACAGCTCGGTTACAGGCACGATGCCGAGGACGGCTGCTATTACTGCGACAGGGAAAACGATAACCGAAAAATTGCATTTTTTGCGCATCAGGGCTTCGGGCTTGCGTTTTTAAGCTGTATTCTCGATATACCGTATCCCGAATTTTGCACGCGTTTTGACCTGTGCCATTCAAGTATGACCGTTATAGACTTTGACGTTTCGGACGGAATTGCCGTTCCGAAGGTGCTGGAGCTATCCAACGACTCCCACATTTACGCCGAGGGTCTGCCTACGGAATACAACCATATTTACAGATTTTAATAATTTCCGTGAGATAGGGTATATTGAATAGTATATATCAATATTCCGGATTTACATTTTACAAATCCAAAAAAGAATGTTAAAATAATAACGAAGTTTGAAGTTGACAGCCAATATATCGCCTTTCTAAAATTACCGATTTCGGTTTATATACAAATTAAACAGGAATGGAGAGATTAATATGAAAAAACAGACTTACGGTATTATTGACACCACGGAAGCCCTTGAAGCTGCTCTTGTAAGCCTGCGCAAGGCACAGGAAAAATTTGCTTCATATACACAGGAA
>CAJLYO010000298.1 GCA_905210885.1 uncultured Eubacteriales bacterium
CGGCGGCGGTGCTTTTAACAGGCTGTTCCGGAAACCGCGAAACCGTTTCGGTTACCGTTGCCGAGGGCAGCAGCCTTTCTCAGATTGCGGATACTCTTAAGGCAAGCGGACTTATAGGCAGCCGGCTTATTTTTAAGCACAAGGCAAAGGACAAGTATCCGAAACCCGGGACGTACAATATTTTAACCGGTACAAGTGTCGACGATATTGTGGATATACTTGCCTCCGGGGCAAGCGACACAACCGTTACATTTACGATACCGGAGGGGTATTCCGTTCAGCAGATTGCAAAAAGAGCCGACGAGCTTGGAATATGTTCGGAAAAGGATTTTTTAAAGGCGGCAGATACTCTCGAATACGATTTTGCATTTTTGAAAAATCTCGGCATTGACGGCAGCGTGAAATATAAGCTTCAGGGATTTTTATATCCAAACACCTATTTTGTTGAGAAAAACACTGCCGCAAAAGAGGTTGTAAAACTGCTTTTGGGCGAGTTTGAAAATCAGCTTAATCAAAATAACATACCCTATGATGATTTGTACAGGACCGTTACCGTTGCCTCTCTTTTACAGCGTGAGGCACTGCTTGACAGCGAAAAGGCAAAAATCGCGGGGGTTATAGAAAACAGGCTTAAAGCAGGAATGCTTTTGCAGATTGACGCCTCTGTGGTTTACGGCGTGACTGACGGGCAGTATAATGTTACGGCGGTGTACAATAAGGATTTGAAGTCAAATTCACCGTACAATCTTTATAAGTACAAGGGGCTGCCGCCGGGACCTATATGCAATCCGGATATTACATCGATAAAAGCGGCAAGGTCGCCGGAAAAGCACGATTATCTGTATTATCGGACTGACGAAAAGAAAAATGACGGCAGTCATATTTTCACCAAAACATATGAGGAGCATCTGAACGCAAATAACTGACGGCGGCATAGTATAATTACGGGGTGATATTATGTGTCCGTATGAATTAATGTCCGCCGTAAACATCCTTGCGGCGGCTGTGGCAAAGGATAAAACAACCGACCAGCTTGGACTTTTGGCGGCGGCATTTACTCAGCTCGGCGACAGCCTTGCCACAATTGCCGTTCAAAAGGGGCTTTGTCAGGAGAAGTCGTAAGGCGCGATGAATGTTTTGCCGGAAAGATACGCAAGCGCCGGAGATTTTATGTCCCCGAAAATCAGCTTGTATGAATGGAGAAGCTGAAAACGGTGCTGTTTGTCCGCTTTTCCGTACTTTCCGTCACCCACAAGCGGGTGCCCGATATGTGCAAAATGGGCGCGGATTTGGTGAGTTTTTCCGGTAACCAAATCAATTTCCGCAAGGGCGCAGGTGTCCGTCTGCTTTATTACCTTATATTTCGTAATTATTTCTGACGAACCTTTTTGGCGGCTGTCCGTTACATATACCTTGTTTGTTTTGCTGTCTTTAAAGAGATAGCCTTTAAGCGTTCCGCTTTTTTGGGGCAGAACGCCGCTTACCATTGCACGGTAAATTTTCGTTACGTTTCTGTGCTTTATTATATCGTTCATTTCGCGGAGAGCCGCGGCATTTTTTGCGCCTATCACAATTCCGCTTGTGTTCCTGTCAATTCTGTTGCACAGCGCCGGCGCAAAGCTGTTTTCCTGTGCCGGGTCATATTCGCCCTTTTGGTACAGGTATTTCTGCACCCGTCCGATCAGCGTATCCGCGGTGCCGCTTTCATCCTCATGTACCACCAGCCCGGCGGGCTTATCAGCGATAAGGATATTCTCATCCTCATAGATGACCGAAAGCGCGTCCCCAGCCCGCAGAAAGGCCTCATCTGCCCGCTTTTCCTCAAAAAACTCATCATTGAGGTACAGGCTTACCACATCACCCACGGCCAATCTGGTGCTTATTTCTGCCCGCTTGCTATTCACCTTGATTCGCTTGGTGCGGATCCCCCTATACATCATAGAGGAGGGCAGCAGCGGTACGGCTTTGCCCAGGAATTTATCCAGCCGCTGTCCGGCGTCATTCTGTCCTATCGTAAATTCTTTCATTTATGATTCCTTCTTTTACGCCCGGCGGCTCGCAAAAATGAGCCCCG
>CAJLYO010000299.1 GCA_905210885.1 uncultured Eubacteriales bacterium
TAACGGCGAGGCGGACAGCGGCCTTTGTGAACAGTGCGTTCCGAATTTATACTTTGTTTCCCGTGATGACGGCGAGAGCTGGGAACCGGTTGAAAACGGCGATGAAATTTATGATATAAAATACCTGACCGGAATTAATCCGCCTTTTATAAAGCGAAAAAACGGTGAAATAGTTGGTATACGCTATAAGGACGGACTTTTGCCGATTGCCGGAATCCCGTATGAAAAGGAGTACAAAGTTCCGTGCGGTGCTTCAATTGTGCATACTTATCGCTATGGCGACATTCCGCCGGAGTGTATCGGACTTGAACTTTTCAGAAAAAAAGATGGAAAAGAAAGTGTTGAGGAAATAACACTCGACTTTCCCGAGCGTGAAATACCTGTTAATGCAAAAGGTTCAGCCTCTGACGGCAATACATACGTAGATATTCCCGAATATGTTCAGTCAAATATTTTTGCATCTCCGTATTTTACGGGACTTGTTGAGCTTTCCAACGGCACCCTTGCCGCCGTTGCCCACGGTCAGACTCCGTGTGTTTACGACAGACAGTGTGAAGACGCTTATCTTGTGGTTTCGGAAGATGACGGCAAGACGTGGCATTGCAGAAGCACGATTGCGAGCATGCCGGAAATGCCGTTTGGCTGCTGCGGAGATGGCGGTGAAATGTCACTTGCGGTAACGTCAAACGGAAATCTTATATGTGCATTGAGGACGGATATGAGTATTGAAGGTCTGCCCTGTGAGACTCTTATATGTATTTCACGCGACAACGGCTATACGTGGTCTGCCCCGAAAAAAGCTGCAGATTCAAGCGTTACGCCTCATGTTGTTGCGCTGAGCGGCGGAATTGTGCTTTTAATTTACGGACGCCCGGGTGTACACTTTAAAATTTCTGAGGATAACGGTGAAACGTGGAGCAGTTCATTCCCGATTATCGGCAAAACTCTTTCCGAGGAGCTTTCGGAGGGTAAAAGCTACATGGACGCAAAATATTTTGACACCTGCAGCTACAGCAACACATTTGTAGAAAAGCTTTCCGATAACAGTGTGCTCGTGCTTTATAATAACACAAAATATGATGAAGGTGACGGAAAACACCATAAAGCGGCGTTTGTCCGAAAGATAACGGTAGAAGTATAATAGTTTTCCGCTGCAAAATACTAACTCCCTTACAAATTGGTAAAATAAACGAACTTAATGTTAAATACATTCCGCGGCAATACGCTTATAATAAAATGTGTAATAAAATTTAATCTGCGAAAGGGAGATTTTAAAATGAAAGTTGCTGTTATTGGATGCGGTACTATTGCAAACACTGCACATATACCTGCATACATAAAAAACGGCAAGCATGTGCTGTGTGAAAAACCCATAGCGTGCAATTATGAGGAAGGCGAGAAATTTGTGAGCCTTGTTAAGCAGCACCCCGAGTGCAGGTTTTGATAGGTCATATTCTGCGCCACAATAAGACATATCAAAAGGCTGCGGAAATGATACAAAGCGGCGCTATCGGCTTCCCGATTTTAATGCGCATGGCGCAAAACCACCACACAATGGACTGGAAGCGTTATCTTAATCTGATATGCGAAACGTCACCCATTATAGACTGCGGCGTTCATTGCATAGACGTAATGCGCTGGTTCACAGGGGAGGAAGTAAAGGAAGTCACCGGTATAGGCATAAAAACCGAGGCTGACGTACCGGACGGAAAGTACAATTACGGTCTTATGACGGTTAAACTGTCAAACGGTTCTATCGGGTACTATGAGGCAGGCTGGAGCAACACAATTGCCGCTGACAATTTGAAGGAATTTGTAGGGCCGAAGGGCAGAATTAAAATAATTCTGCAGGACGTGCGGGAGAGAAACCGCGAGGAAGGCGACCTTATCGAATACTACCGTTATCCCGAGAAAAAGTATGAAACAATAAATGTTTTGTGCAAAAGAAAGCCGACTGACAGGCAGCTCGGCGCATTGATTGATATGATTGAAAATAATTCGGAAGGAAGCCCCACTATCGACGACGTGTGGATTAGCTTTAAAACGGCATTGGAAG
>CAJLYO010000300.1 GCA_905210885.1 uncultured Eubacteriales bacterium
TAGTCATAATCAGAGAAGACCTTATCTCCGAGCCGATGGAATTCACTCCGACGATGCTCCGTTACGACATTCACGCAAAGAACAACTCGCTTTACAACACACCGCCGTGCTACGGCATCTATATGTGCAAACTGATGTTCGAGTGGCTCAAAAACGATATCGGCGGACTTGAAAATATGGCAAAGATAAACCGCAAAAAAGCGGATATCCTTTATTCGTATCTCGACTCTTCAAAACTTTTCAAACCCACGGTACAGGGAGACAGCCGTTCGATAATGAACGTTCCGTTCGTCACAGGTGACGCCGAGCTTGACGCGAAGTTTGTCAAAGAAGCCGCGGCTGCGGGCTTTGTCAACCTCAAAGGTCACAGAACCGTCGGCGGTATGAGAGCAAGCATCTACAATGCTATGCCCACAGAAGGCGTGGCAGCATTGGTTGAACTTATGAAGGAATTTGAAGTTGCTCATTAATTTTGAAAGGATATGAACATTTATGTATAATATTCAGACATTAAATAAAATTTCAAAAATCGGTCTGGGTCAGTTAAGCCCTGACAGATACACCTGCGCAGACGAGGTTACAAACCCCGACGCAATAATACTGAGAAGCTTTTCAATGCATGAAATGGAGCTTCCCGACAGCCTTTTGGCTGTTGCAAGAGCCGGCGCCGGCGTAAACAATATTCCGATTGACAAGTGCAGCGAAAAGGGTATCGTTGTTTTCAACACTCCCGGTGCAAACGCAAACGCGGTTAAGGAGCTTGTTATAGCCGCTCTGCTTATGTCATCGAGAAAAATCACCGCAGGTATCGAATGGGTTAAGAGCCAGAAGGATGCAGGCGACACTCTTTCAAAGGTTGTTGAAAAAGGTAAGTCGGCATTTGCAGGCCCGGAAATCAAAGGCAAAAAGCTGGGCGTTATCGGCCTCGGCGCAATAGGCGTTATGGTTGCAAACGCTGCATACAGCCTCGGTATGGAAGTTATAGGCTATGACCCGTACCTTTCCGTTGAGCACGCTCTCGGACTTTCACGTGCAATCAAAAGAGCCGGCGGTTTAAAGGAAATTTATGATAACTGTGACTATATCACACTTCATATCCCCCTTACTCCCGATACAAAGGGAATGATCGGTGCAGAAACTTTGGCATCCGTAAAAGACGGCGTAAGAATTATGAACTTCTCACGCGGCGGTCTTGTTGACACCGAAGCGCTGCTTAAGAGCCTTGACAACGGTAAGGTTGCATGCTATGTAACAGACTTCCCCGATGCGGCAATGCTTGATAACGAAAACGTTGTTCCTATGCCACACCTTGGCGCGTCCACACCGGAAAGCGAAGAAAACTGCGCATATATGGCTGCAAATGAGTTAAAGCAGTACCTGGAGTTCGGTAACATTGTAAACTCCGTAAACTTCCCGAACTGCTCGATGGACATGGAAACAAAATACCGTGTATGCATTATTCATAAGAACATTCCCAATATGTTAAGTCAGGTCAGCGCAGTATTTGCCGGCGCAGAAATTAACATTGTTCATATGATAAATAAGAGCAAGGGCGATAACGCTTACACAATCGTTGATATTGACGACAGCTGTGACGGTATCACGGAAAAGATTAAAGAAATTGACGGTGTTCTGTCAACAAGAGTTATAAGATAGTTTTTAAAAAGTGCGGCTTATATGCCGCACTTTTTTCGGAGGAACATATGACACAGTATTTTAAAAAGATAAAGGATGCCTTGAATAATGAATACGGCGATGCCGACTGCACGCTAAACTACAAAAATCCCCTTGAACTTATGATTGCAACGCAGCTTGCGGCTCAGTGCACGGACGCACGGGTTAACATTGTTATGAAGGATTTAACAAAAAAGTATCCAGATGTTTATGCCTACGCAAACGCCGACTTAGAAGAGCTTATGCAGGACATTCATTCTACCGGTTTTTTCAGAAACAAAGCAAAAAACATAATTGCCGCCTGTAAAATGATTATAAGCGATTACGGCGGAGAGGTACCGAGTACCATGCCGGAGCTTTT
>CAJLYO010000301.1 GCA_905210885.1 uncultured Eubacteriales bacterium
GGGCATTGCGCCGATATAGGTCTTTCTGTGTCCGCGGATTTCCGCCTCGTCCCTGACACCGCCGAGAGACATTCTCACGTATTTTCTGCCTATCGCCTCGGCAATGCTTTTTGCAACAGAGGTCTTCCCCACGCCAGGAGGACCCACAAGGCATATTATACTGCCTTTTGTGTTGCCGGAAAGCAGCTTTACGGCGAGGAACTCGACAATTCTGTCTTTAACCTTTGAAAGTCCGTAATGGTCTGCGTCAAGAACGCTGCGCACCTTCTTTAGATTAATGTTCTCCTTTGTGGTATTGTTCCACGGCAGTGAGAACACCGTTTCGATATACGTGCGCAAAACGCCTGCGTCCGCAGACATGGGCTGAAGTTTTTGAAGCCTGTCCAAGTCCTTATTAAGCTTTTCCTTGGACTTTTCCGGCATGTCAAGTGTTTTTAATGTCTGCCTGTATTCCTCTATCTCGTTTTCGGCGTCAAAATCGCCGTTTAATTCCTTCTGAATAACCTTAAGCTGCTCACGGAGATAATAGTCACGCTGGTTTTTATCGATTTCGCCTTTAACCTGCTCGCCTATATCATATTCAAGGCGCAGAATTTCAAGCTCTTTTTCCATAGCGCCCAAAAGTTTTGTAATACGCTTTATATGGTTTGTTTCGGAAAGCACCTCCATTTTGTCGGCAACCTCAACAAACACGTTTGCGGCAATCAGATCCGAAAGCTCGCCGGGGGTGTTGATATTTAAAACGCCCACTGCCGCGTCCTTTGTGATTTTCGGATTAAGCTCCGCAAATTCCTCAAAACCGTCCTTTGCTGCCCTTACAAGCGCCATAACGGCAGGGTCCTCGGGATTGCCTCTGAAATGCTCGTTATACGGTCTTATATCAGCGGTTATGCAGCCGATATCGTCAAAAACTTCAATAAGCTTTCCGCGCCTTTCGCCTTCCACAAGCACGTGAATATTGCCGTTTGGCATTTTCAAAAGCTGTTTTACGGAGGCAATAACGCCGAATTTGTACAAATCGCTGCCCTTCGGGTCCTCAACCTCTATGTCCTTTTGCGCGGTAAGAAAAACTTTTTGGTTATCCTCCATGGCACGTTCAAGCGCCATGACCGACTTTTTCCTGCCCACGTCAAAGTGAAGTATCATAAACGGAAACACAACCAGACCGCGCAGCGGTATTACCGGAAGTGTGATTTTATTTACTTTAGAAACTGTTTTTTGCTTTTCCTGCATGGTTACACTCCTTAAAAGTAAGCATACAACTACATTATCTCATAATTATATCAATTTTTTCAATGAATTTCAACACTTTTATGTAACTTTTTTAAAAAATATAAGGCAGCCGCCGATTTTTTTCGGTGACTGCCCGTAAATAACGTATAAAATTTTTGTTTCAGAATACACAAAATTACAGAGCAGTGCCTTTTTTCGGCACGGAAAAACCGCTCATATCGGTCTTTTCAAGCTCTAACAGCTTTACCTTTGTCCCTATTCCGCCGGCATAGCCTGTCAAACTCCCGTTTGTTCCCACCACTCTGTGACATGGCACGATAATTGAAATTGGATTATGTCCCACAGCGCCGCCGACCGCCTGCGCGGACATTCTTTCAATTCCCTTTTCCGCGGCAATCTTTTCGGCAATTTCAAGCTGTTTTTCACTATCTTCCAGACCAAGCAGTGCTCTTGCATGTCCGCTTGAAATTTCTTCTTCCATTAAAAGTGTCAACACACCATCACTTAATTTTAACAGACGAAGTGAATTGGTAATAGCAGAACGACTCTTAGAAACTCTCTCTGCCACTTCTTCCTGCTTCAAACCAAATTCTTCCAGAAGTTTCTTATATGCAGCAGCCTCCTCAATAGGATTCAGATTCTCACGCTGGATATTTTCGATCAAAGAGATTTCCATAATCTCCTGTTCACTCATATCACGGATCACCACCGGTACTTCTTTCAAACCAGCCAGCTTTGCAGCTCTCCAACGACGCTCTCCTGCAATAATTTCATAATAATCTTTTCTCTTC
>CAJLYO010000302.1 GCA_905210885.1 uncultured Eubacteriales bacterium
TGTCGGAAAGAGAATTTATCGCGCCGTCTATAATTCTGTATTCGTTTATGTGCCTGTCGTCCTCCGACTCAGAAAACTTTTGAATATTGCTTACAATCCGTTTTATGGGGTTGTAAATCTGCCGTGCGAAAATCACGGAAAGTCCGAAGCCTGCAAGGGCAAACAGCGCGCATATTCCCCACAAAATGAGCTTCATATGTGAAAGCTTGTTGAAAAATATGCTGTCCGGCATCATTCTTACAAGGTACATGCCCTCAGACGACATGCGCGCGGCGTTTACAATATACCCGTCCGCGTTTTCGCAATAATTCTTTTGGCATTTGTCAAGGATATTTTTTACCGTTTTTTCCTCCGGAGCGGCGCCGCCGCTTGACAAAAGCAAATTCCCGTTTTTGTCGAGAATGGAAAAATACGCCTCCTCGGTCTGCTCGGAGCTTAGAATATTTTTTATAAAATCACTGTTTACATAAATTGCCGCATAACCGCGGAAAGGTATTTTGCTGTCGGCAATATAGGGCACCGTTCTGTAAAAATACAGTGCGCCCTCCTCCGAAATGTACCAGCCACCGCCCACCTCGCCTTTTTCGATTATGCCGCGGAATTCCTTGGGCACGGAGTCCGGCTCATATTCGGTAAATTTGACATTGCCGTTGCCGGACGACGAAATAAGCACCTTTCTTCCGCCGATATACATATCTATACCGGTTATTATATCGCTGTTTTGATTTTTAAGCCTTGTAAGCTCGGTAAAAATGTCGTAGTAATCGTAATGCTTAAGCGTGCCGGAGTTTGTTATGGCGCTGCTTAGCTTGTTATCGCTTACGGCGCATTCAAGCCACAGCCGCTCCACCCTGTTAAATACCTGCTTATCCAGCGTTTCGCTTATGCGCGCTATTACCTCGCTTCCGAAATTAATCATTTCGTCCCGCAAAAGCCGCGAGGAATATCTGTGCATTATAACCGCGACCATAATAACGGTAAGAAAAATTACGATTATGTATGAGCTTATCAGCTTTTTGTAAACTGTCTGAAACCGCTTAAACGTACGCATTTTTACATCACCGTCAATCCTTGTAAATTATTGTATCGTTTACCGCGCCCCAGGAGAAATTGCATACAACGTAGTCCCCGGCGTCAAGATTTGAAAATGAGGAAACCGAAAGTCTGTCCGCCTTTTTTGAATACTCGTAAACTGTTTTTACATTGCCGAAATAGTATGCCTTCTCCGCCGTGCCCAGATTAATGCGCACACGGCGCTCGGTTTTGTCAAGCTTCGTTATGTGCCCCGTTACTATAAGCCTGTCAACGGACAGCGACGCCCCGGGATTTCCCGAGCCTGTCTGTCCGCCGCTTATGCGGTACACGGGTGTAAAGCCGCTTGCCCTTCCGCGGCTGTCCTCAATCAGCAGCACCGCGTCACCGCGCCGAAGGCCGTAAAACTTGTCCTCGCACCCCTCCGCTATATTAACGGCGGCGGATTTTCCGATGGTGAAGCCTTTTAAAACCGTGCTTTCCGTGCCGTTGGCGGAAAGGGATTTTCCCACACCGTCAACAATAAAAAGCCGCGCAAGCTTAGGCACCGTATCAGCCGCTGCGGACTCGTCCGCTATTACAAATTCCGGAACGTCGTAGCAGTTTACGTTATAACACTTTACCGTGTACTGATTTCCGTCCTTAAAATACGCCTTTTTGGAACAAATATAATCCTCAAGCTTTGTTTTGTCCTTGGGCACGCCTATAACGACCGTTTTCCAATCGATATACACCTTAGAGTCAAGGGAGCTGTTTGAGCTTACGTATTTCACCTTGGTATAAGACGGTCCGTTTGTCACCGGTGCGGAGGCATAATCACCGTTTTGCGCCGTGTTAACCTTTATTATTTTCCCCTTTGAATTGCGCTTGAACTGTATAAGCTGGGAAGTTTTTAAGATGTCGGGGATTTCATCGGAAAAGCTTGTGTCTGTTCCGTTTAAGTTAACCTTGTCTGCAAAATAGTCCGTGATTA
>CAJLYO010000303.1 GCA_905210885.1 uncultured Eubacteriales bacterium
GTTCCTACGCCTACGGGAGCAAGAATTTTGTCCCAATCTTTTTCGGGGGCGGGCTGCGAGGTGGTAGCAGGCTTGTAGCCTGCCCCTACGCTATGCACTGTATCGTTTGTTTTAGGTTGAATATTTGCCGCTTTAGTGTCAGCGGTAGTAATTGCCTCGGTCAAATCGGCAATGGTTGCCTGCTGCTTTGAATAAAGCGCCTCGTATTCTTCACGGCGGAGTACCGTATCCCAGCCGCCAACTGATTCACCTTCGTGCTTGTCAATCCCAGGGTAGGAAAGACTGGAGTTTTCATATTTTCGGAAACCGAAAATTCCCTGATTCATCTTTTCGGGGTCAAACAAGCCTATAGAACAGAGAATATCAAAATCCTTAACCGAAAGCCCCGTTACTTTCTTGAAAAGCTCCGGTTCAATCTGCGTTATAACATCCTTTATTGTCTGCTCACGGTAGTCCGTTAAATACATAAACGCCGGAATACGGGCGGCGAGCTTGAGCAAATTTTCCTGCACCTGTTTTCGCAGTGATTTTGCTTTCTTTTCGTCTTCTGAAAGTTCCTTTTTCTCTTGCTTTGTAAGGTCGTCGCCTTTTTCTTTTTTAAGCTTTTTAACCTTTTCGGAACGGTTTATAATCGTCTGTATTTCAGAATTAAGCGAACGGAAGCCCTCAATATTCATAAGCGCATCCAGTGCATCCTGATTGCTCTGTAGCTTTTTAAGAGTATCATTATCAACATGAACAAGCAACGCGGTTTGCCAGCGCTTTGCAAGCAATGTGGCGGATGTTCCGGCATATGTGATATCCAGTATGTCCTGCGCATCAATTCTGTTCATTGACGAACCGTCAAACGCAAGCACCGGCAGAAAACTTATAAACTCCGAAACTTTTTGTTCGGGGCTTGTATCATCCACCTTTAAGCGGCAGGAATAGTCTGAAATTTGGTGCAGCGCACGCTCTAAAGCAAAGTCAAACACATAGCACTCCTGCTTTACAACCTCACGGTTGCCGTGCTCGTCTTTAATTTCCCAGGGCGACTGCACACGGAATGCCGTTTGAAAATATGTTTCGGGCGATTTTAAGTTGCGCAGCATAAACACGCCCGCCCACGGTCTTACCGTAACGCCGGTTGTAAGTTTGCCGCAGGATAGCGTAATAGTTTTTGTTTTAAGCGGGTCGCCCATAGCGTTAAGCACGGGTGCTAATGCGTCTATGCCTATACCCGCCTTTGTTCCCGCACACACTATAACCTTATAATCGTCAAAGAAATTGTTTTGCTTTTGCCGCAACAAATTATCCATTGCATAGCAGCTTGCCACATTCGGCAAAAACCAAAGCGTGTGTGAAAGTACATTAAGCAGTGTTGTGTCCGAAAACGGCATAGGCGGTCGCTCTGCACCGAGCTTTAAGCCGTCTACGGGCATATAATTGCCCTGTATCATTTTAAGCCAGTTTTGCACATAATCCCCATATACAAATTTTGCGGTTTCCGGTTTGCCCTTTTCCTCATATTCGGCACGGAAAAACTCGTTAATATCAAATTCGTCATAGCCCTCGCTTGTGGCAACATTTGTAATGGAGTCCGGCACCTTATATGTCAGCATAATCATTTTCGGCAGTGCCGCATACGGGTTTTCACCCGGACCTTCCCAGTTTTCCTTTGCCGACTGTTCATCCGAATATGTCCAGTTAAAAACCTGATCCTCTAAAAATTCGCCGGAATTGAGCGCCCTGAACGGCGTGCCCGAAAGATAGAGATAATGAAAAGCGGATATGGGCAGGAAAGTTTCGTTAATGGCGTTTCCCGCTTCTTCCTTTTGATATTTTTCAATATCAAAATCGTCGTTTTCCTCGTCAAACCTTTCAAAGAGGTTTTTGGCATTTTCACGCCACGCGCCGAAGTGGTATTCGTCAAACACCACCAAGTCCCAGTTAGTTGAGTGTATAAACTCATTTTTTGCTTTAATGCCGCCTGCGTCATTTGTGCCGAG
>CAJLYO010000304.1 GCA_905210885.1 uncultured Eubacteriales bacterium
GGAAGCCGAAACGCTCCCAAGCCTGCTCGGTGGTAAAGCCCAAAGCCTTAAACATTCTCTCCTGAAGCTCTGTATCGTAAATTCTTATGCTGCCGCCGCCAAGCTCACAGCCGTTTAATATAACGTCATAAGCCTTCGCACGTGCATGCTCGGGGTCTTTTTCAATAAGGTCTATATCCTCGTCCATAGGAGCGGTAAAGGGGTGATGCTTTGCAACATATCTCTTTTCCTCCTCGGAATACTCAAACATGGGGAACTCTGTTACCCACAGGAAATTAAACTTTGATTTATCTATTAAATCAAGGCGTTTTGCAAGCTCAAGACGCAGTGCGCCCAGTGCCTGGAACACAACCTCGTCCTTATCCGCAACAAACAGCACAACGTCGCCAATCTCGGCGTCGGCACGCTTTAAAATTGCCTGTGTTTCTTCCTCTGTCAGGAATTTTGTAACAGGGGACTTAATCTCGCCTTCGTTAACAACAAACCAGGCAAGACCCTTAGCACGGTAGATTTTAACAAAATCCGTCAATGAATCAAGGTCGCGTCTTGAAAGCTTATTTGCCGCACCCTTAACATTTATTGCTCTTACGCTGCCGCCGTTTTCAACCGCGCCGGAGAACACCTTAAAGCCGCAGCCCTTTGCGATATCCGACATATCGATAAGCTCAAGACCGAAACGTGTGTCGGGCTTATCCGAACCAAAACGTTCCATTGCCTCTTTATAAGGCATTCTTAAAAACGGAGTCTGAATTTCAAGACCCAGAATTTTTTCAAACATTTCCTTTAACATGCCCTCGTTCATGGTTATAACATCGTCAACCTCAACGAATGACATTTCAAGGTCCATCTGAGTGAACTCAGGCTGTCTGTCCGCTCTTAAATCCTCATCGCGGAAGCAGCGTGTAATCTGGAAATATCTGTCCATGCCGGACACCATCAGAAGCTGTTTGTAAAGCTGAGGCGACTGAGGCAAAGCGTAGAATTTACCCTGGTGAACACGGCTGGGCACAAGATAATCTCTTGCTCCCTCGGGAGTGCTCTTGGTAAGCATGGGTGTTTCAATCTCCAAAAATCCGTTTCTGTCAAAGTAGTCACGGGCAATTTTGCATGCCTTATGGCGAAGTGCGATGTTAGAATGCATTTCGGGACGTCTGAGGTCAAGATAACGGTATTTAAGTCTTACCTGCTCGTTTGTGTCTATACCGTCCTCTATGTAGAACGGCGGTGTCTGTGATTTTGAATATATAACAAGGTTTGAAACGACAACTTCAACTTCACCCGTTTTTATATTGGGGTTTATCGTTTCGTCGGAACGTTTTCTTACCTCACCCTCTATACCGAGAACATATTCGCTTCTGATTTTGCTTGCCTTTTCAAACATTTCCTCGCCGCAGGTTTCGTTAAACACTATCTGAACGATACCTGTTCTGTCGCGCAGGTCAACAAACATAACGCCGCCCAAGTCGCGGTACTTTGCCGCCCAGCCCATAAGCGTTATTTTCTTTCCGATATCCTCCTTGTTTACCTCTCCGCAGTATTTTGTGCGTTTTAAACCGGCTAAACCTTTCTCCATCTTTATATTTCCTCCTTCAATAATGTACATAATTCGCAAAGAGCAACGCTTTTTTGCTCTCCTGTTTCCATATTTTTAAGATTGGCGGTGCCGCTTTTGATTTCGTCGTCACCGAGAACAATCAAATATTTTGCATTAAGCTTATCGGCATATTTCATCTGCGCTTTCAGGGAGCGCGACGAAACATCCGTTTCCGCGGCTATGCCCTTTGTGCGGAGAGCGTATGCCAAAGCGGCAGCTTTTTTCGCGCCCTTCTCACCGATATTCGCGATATATACGCGGCAGGTGTCCTCTTTGCCGAAGTCACAGCCCTGTTTTTCCATAACGAGCAGAAGTCTTTCAAGTCCTGTCGCAAAACCGAGCCCGCAGACCTGTTTGGAAGGGTCGAGGTCGGTTATCAAACCGTCATAG
>CAJLYO010000305.1 GCA_905210885.1 uncultured Eubacteriales bacterium
ATACGCCGTCCGCTGCAATGGTGTTGAACAGCGCCGCAACCTGTTTATATTGTTCTTCATCGTTGATATACCGATTCAGGATCCCGGCCGGATTGATATGTCCCTCCCGGTGCCCGTCAAATACCTGCTGTGCCACGGGGCAGCCCTTTTCTTTTGCGTCAAAAACCGTTTTGCCGTTTACGCCGTCAGCGGCAAGCTGTGCCAAAATGCTGTCGGGATTATTTTTTGCGGCATCCTTTGTCTGACGGATAAGAGCCGTCGCGGAGGCATACGCTTCCCAGCAGCCCGGTCTTCCGCAGCTGCACATTTCGCCGTCCACAACTATTACCGTGTGACCGAGCTCTGCGGCATTGCCGTTATAGCCGGCGTAGATTTTTTTACCTATTATGATACCGCCGCCGATACCTGTGCCGAGAGTAATCATAATTGAATCGCTTGCGTCCTTTGTAGCACCTGAATATGCTTCGCCCAAAGCCGCGGCGTTTGCGTCATTTTCAATGTAAACAGGCAAATCAAGTTGTTTTTGTATTCTTTCCACTATAGGAACATTGTTAAAATTAAGGTTGTTTGAGTAAATAATTACGCCGCTGCCCCTGTCGATTTTTCCGGGGGTTCCGATTCCGATATACTTAATCTCCGAAACATCAATGCCTTCGTGCTTCATCATGCGGTTTGAAATCATCACCATATCGTCGATAATTTCTTCCCACGGTCTGTCGGCGTTTGTAGGTGTGCTGTCCTTGTGTACAATGTTAAAGTTTTCGTCAACAATACCTGCCGCTATGTTTGTTCCTCCGAAATCAATACCGATGTAATACATTATATTCCTCCTAAAATTTTATTTGCAGAATTTTTCTATTGTTTTTTCGTAATCCGCATTTATTACAAGCTTTTCATCAAAGCCTATTTCCTCAAGCATTTTTAATGCAGTGTCAAGTATTCCGACGTTTGTGCAAAAATGTGCGTCGGTGTCAACTGCAACAACCGCTCCCAGCTTTTTGCATATTTTAGCAAGCTCGGTACAGCGTTTGGTATAAAATCCGCCCATTTCAAGGGAGTGCTGATTGATTTCCACAATCTTTTCGTATTCCATTGCTTTTTTGACAACCGGTTCAAAATCGTATTCGTATCTGCACCGCTCCGGGTGCCCCATTATACTGACATAAGGATTTTCCGCAACCTTGAGCATCGTTGAAAGCTGCTCCTTTTCATCGTGCGCCTCGTATATGGGAGAGTGCACGGAGGCGATTACCACTTCGAGATTTTCGCCCCACTCGTCTGCGTCAAAATCCAAATCTCCGTTTTCATTTAAAATATTTGCTTCAATGCCTCTCAAAACGGTGATTCCGTTTACCGTGCGCCCAATGGCGCCGATGTTGTTAAAATGCCAGGGGTGTCCGGCGTCAACCATTGCACAGCCATGGTCGGTTACGGCGATGCCGGAAAGGCCGTTTTCTTTTGCGCACATTATGTTTTCGTAAGCCGTGCTGTAGGCGTGTGCCGAAAAAAGTGTGTGCGTGTGTAAATCAAACACAATTTTCATTTTTTATACTCCTATTTCATCGCCCATGTTCTTTTTCATTTCTTCCAAAAGCCTGTTGTTTAAAACTTCCGCTGCATTATAGCCCATTCGCTTTGCCCTGTTGTTCATTGCGGCTATTTCAACGATAATCGCAAGGTTTCTGCCCGGACGAATCGGAATGTTGTGGCAGACGATCTTGTTTCCAAGAAACTCGGTATAATGATCCTCCAGACCAAGACGATCATATTCCTTATCCTTATCCCAATCCTCCAAGTTAATAACCATATCGATTGCCTGCGTGTTTTTAACTGCCTCGACACCAAATAATGTCTTAACATCGATAATTCCTATGCCTCGAAGCTCGATAAAATGTCTTGTGATATCTGGTGCACTTCCAACTAATGTCTCATCACTTACCTTACGTATCTCTACAACATCATCAGATAC
>CAJLYO010000306.1 GCA_905210885.1 uncultured Eubacteriales bacterium
TATTCCGACAAATAAGGAATATTTGAACGGAAAGGCAAAAGTTTTGCATTGGAAGGCATAATATGGTCTGTTGTAATATTGTCCTCAACCTTAATAAGCACATCGCCCGAAACATTGTCCGCAAGAGGAACGTTAACCGGAAATTCCTTAATATTAGGACCTCTTACAACCGTAACATCTTCTGCCGACGGTGCCGGCGGAACAACCATGTTGTCATTTACAAGGAAATGTTTCGGCATTTCAACTTCTGGTGCATCTCCCAATTCTCTCGGGTCGGTAAGTACGCCCGCAATTGCACTTGCCGCAGCAACCTCGGGGCTTACAAGGTATATTTTTGCGGAATGTGTTCCGCTTCTGTTTTCAAAATTTCTGTTGTTTGTGCGAAGTGAAATCGCGTCCGTCTTGGGCGCCTGTCCCATACCTATGCACGGGCCGCACGCACACTCAAGAATTCTTGCACCGGCGTCAATCATATCAGCCAAAGCGCCGTTTTCCGCAAGCATGTTCAAAACCTGCTTTGAACCCGGACCGATAACAAGGCTTACATCGGGGTGAACGGTTTTGCCCTTTAATATTGCAGCCGTTTTCATCATATCGGTATATGACGAGTTTGTACAGCTTCCTATGAACACCTGGTCAACCTTGATTTTGCCCACATTTTCAACAGTGTCAACGATATCGGGCATATGAGGCTTTGCGGTAAGGGGAACAAGCTTATCCAAATCAACGGTGATTTCATCGTCATAAACCGCGTCGCTGTCCGGTAAAATCTCCGTCCAGTCGCTTTCTCTGCCCTGTGCTTTCAAAAATTCACGTGTAACCTCGTCGCTTGGGAAAATTGAAGTTGTCGCACCAAGCTCCGCACCCATGTTGGTAATGGTAGCACGCTCCGGCACAGTCAGTGTTTTCACACCCTCGCCGCAGTACTCGATTATATATCCCACGCCGCCTTTAACGGTAAGCTGACGGAGAACCTCCAGGATAATATCCTTTGCCGAAACCCACGGTTGAAGCTTTCCCGTAAGATTAACCTTTTTAACCTTCGGCATAGTCAGATAATAAGCGCCGCCGCCCATTGCAACAGCAACATCAAGACCGCCGGCACCTATTGCAAGCATGCCGATGCCGCCGCCGGTTGGGGTGTGGCTGTCAGAACCCAAAAGCGTTTTTCCCGGAATACCGAAACGTTCAAGCTGAACCTGATGGCAAATGCCGTTACCGGGACGTGAAAAATATATGCCGTGCTTTGATGCAACGGTCTGAATATACTTGTGGTCGTCTGCATTTTCAAAACCCGCCTGAAGCGTGTTGTGGTCTATGTACGCAACGGACTTTTCGGTTTTAACTCTCGGGATCCCGATTGCCTCAAACTGCAAATATGCCATTGTACCGGTAGAATCCTGAGTCAGCGTCTGATCTATCTTAATGGATATCTCATTTCCTGCCTTCATTTCACCGGAAACAAGATGGTTTTTAATGATTTTCTGCGCCAGATTGTAACCCATATTATTACCTCCGAAATTAAAAATTGAAAAAACTTTTTTCAAATACCCTTCTATTGTATAATAAATGAACGGTATCTGTCAAGATTTTTTATATATATTGTTTGACATAATTTTGTAACATTTCTCTGCAAATTATTGTATTATCAACAAAATCAACAAGTTATCAACAGTTAAAACCCTTGTTACATGAGTTATTAACAGTTTTATGCACATTATCAACAGCCTTTGTTAACAAGTTATCCACCGAATTAACAGGGGGACAAGCTTTACATAATATCTTTTGTCGCAACCGCATTAAGGTCACTTTTTGCAAAATTATTTTCAAAAGTTGCAAAATATGCCCTTGCTCCAATCATTGCCGCATTGTCTGTGCACAAAACCAAAGGCGGATAAACAAGTTTCATTCCGTTTTTATCGGCATACTCCTTCGTAAGCTCGCGAAGCTGCTTATTTGC
>CAJLYO010000307.1 GCA_905210885.1 uncultured Eubacteriales bacterium
AGGCGGTTTTATTATACCAATCGAAGAAGCCGAGCCGGAAAAGTTTTCAATATAACTAAATACAAAACCGCAAAATTCCTCACGGGTAATCGCCCCGGGGAAATTATAGTTTCCGTTAATAATATTTATTTCTTTTGCGGTTTCAATGCTGTCCTCAGCCCACTTGCTTGCCGGAACGGATATTTCCGGTGTTTCTGCAGCAGGACTTCCGCCGCCCCGCACATCTGTATATTCGATATTTTCTTTCGTTTTATCCAGCGGTTGGTTCAGCTCATATTTTTCTATTAGCTTTCCGACGGTTCCGTTTTGTGACAATTCTCTTAAAGCATCGTCAATATCCATATATAGCTTTTCATAATCTGTCGGCACACTTGATTTATATTTTGCTTGTGAAACACCGTCACGGAAAACAATCGCATAATCCTCTCCGTACTTGCGATTCATTTGACCGTTTTCAAAGGTTACGGTTGCTGCTGTCAAATATTCTCTCGAATAATCAATCACTTTGTCCCTGTCTTCAGTAACGGTAATTGCGGATATCGCACAGTCAACTCTTCCGCTCAAAACAGCCGGAATGAGCGCATCAAAATCCATATTGACAAATTCTATTGTTTTGCCGGTTTTATCACCGATTAAATTCATCAGCTCAATATCAAAGCCCTTAAGCTCGCCGCCATCGTAATATTCAAACGGCTTAAATTCTGCGTTGACACCTACTTTTACAGCGTTGTTAACTTCTCCTCCGGCAAATGCTGTCAATACCGTAGAACAAAGCAATGCTATCGTTAAAACGGCTGATAATATTTTTTTCATTCGTTTCGCCCCCCGATATTTTAATTTTTTGTGAACGACTGTTTCTTTAACTAAAAAACGGGCAATTCCCATAAGAAACTGCCCGTCAAAAACACACCAACGCCCGCATAAATTAACAGACAGAGATTGTTTTCGGAGCGTTTTTGAGTTAGGATATTACCTACTCAAAAACGCATGCATGGTCGGAGTGACAGGGTTCGAACCTGCGGCCTCAACATCCCAAATGTCGCGCGCTACCAACTGCGCCACACCCCGCTAGCGATTTATTATACACCGTCGGGGAATTTTTTTCAATTTTCAAAATCATGAATTATCACGTTATTTCTCTTGTTTTCTCATGAATTCGCCGTTTTTCGCGCCATTTCTCAATTTTAAATATTTTGCCCCGTCAGCTATCGTATAAGCTCCGATTATAAACCCGGCATACCCGAAAAACGCATATCCCTTGGCAACAAGCACTGAAAACCCGGCAAAATGCGCGGCGATTAACGAACAAGCCGTCATTGCGCATATAACCGGGAACTTTTTAAACCTCACGCTGTTTATAACCCCGGCGCCGTTTGAAACCGCCGTAGTTGCCATGGCAAAAAACAAAACCGGGATATACAGCGGCTTTAAATAGGGCGAAATTGCCGCTAACATGGGGATTTCGGCATTTTGCACATCGGCGCCGCGCATAACGCACCATATGCACAGTGCGGTCACCAAAAGCATAATTTCACCGAAAACGGACGACAGCACAGCCGTCCCTTTATCGGTTATGTAATCTCCCACCGCAGTCATTACCGATATAAGACTTAAGGTATTGTAGCTTACATACACGAAAGCGGAAACTGCCGGTTTGCACACTGCGGCGGCTTTAAACACCGGCGCGGAGGAAAACAGCATTTTATCCGCAAAAACAATCACCGTAACGATAATTATGGCGGGAGTCATAAGCTTGTTTATAATAACAATGCCGTCGCTGCCGCGGAAAAAGCAGTAAATACTTACCGAAAGCATCAGAAATATACCGAAAAACCGCGGAAGCCCGGCATGCTCAAAAAACATCTCCCCCGAGGCTATAACCATTACGCAGAAAGAAACAAGCATAAATCCGGTCGTTATAACCGAA
>CAJLYO010000308.1 GCA_905210885.1 uncultured Eubacteriales bacterium
TCACAAAACGACAGTTTGACAAATAATATGACAAAAAGTTTTTGTCAAATCTACGTCAAAAAACACGGTGCATATTTAAGCACCGTGCAAGAAACTCTGTCTAAAGTTTTATTTTTTTGCAAAAATCCTCCGCTATTACTCTGCAGCCTGTTTCATCGGGATGGCCGCCGTACACCGCCGCACCGTCATTTGATAAAAGCGGATTAAGGTTAAAAACATATTCCGTATATTGCGGCATCTCGCGCAGAATAAAATCATTTATCCTCTCCCAGGTTTTCTTATTCTCACCCGTCCAGTCGAAAGGCGGAACGGTAAAAATCCCGGTTTTACAGCCCGAATTGTTAAGCTCGGTTATAATTTTTTGCAAATCGCCGCATATTTTTTCACTGTCATATCCTGCCAAAATATCATTTACACCAAAGCACACGGAAACAAAGTCCATTTGTTTTGCCTTATACAGCCAACTTCCGTCCGAGGCTGCGTCAGAGCCTCTGCCGAAACCTATGCCCAAATTCCAGTATGAGTATTTTTTTCCGGTTATTTCACCTATAAGCGACGCCCAGTTTTTATATGAATTAAATTCCGTACCTATTCCTTCGGTTATTGAATCCCCCAAAAACGCAACGCGCTTTAAAACATCTCTGTCGCAGCCTACCATGGCGGCTATCGGCACTTTCTTTTCCGGTATGAATTTTCCGTCTTTAAGTGCAAAAGTCGGGATAATTATTTCTTCAAAATACGGGATAATATCACCGCAATATGTTATTTCAAGGCATATGTAATCGCCGCTTTCGGCAGCAAGTCTTACACTGTCCGAACAAAAGAATTCTCCCGGTGCTGCATTTTTCTCACAACTTCTGCCGAATTTGATTTCAGTATTGCAAACGGCGTTTTCGTCCACACGCTTAAAAACGCCGCAGCGCGCCTTGATAATTTTCCATTCGCTGCACAAAAAGTTTGCGTAGCTGTGGCTTCCGTCCGAAAATGTAGAATCTATATTGTTGGAAAACAAAAAGCTGTAATTGAAATTGCCGCCGGCAAAAACCTTGTAAAAAACACGGCCGGTATACTCTTTTTCGGAGTTTTCGGTCTTAAACCAGCTTTGATTGCCGCTTGCGGCAAGTGTATTCGATGAAAATTTATTGAAATATTCCACTGCGTTCATCTCCTTTTATAACTTTATCATATGCATGTATACAAAACGTTTCTCATTCTCGGCAAAACATATGCCTCCTGATTGTTAAGCATATGATGAGCGTAAAAAAGCGATACGTTATTGTCGGTGTCAATCAGTGAAACCGCCCCGGCGGCGCCGCCCCAGCCACATTCGCCAAACGGACCGTTTGAACCGCTTTTTGCTCGGTCAATCATGGTACGCACGCCCAATCCGTAGCCGTACCCCGAAAGATGTGCCCAGTTAAACTGCTTCATCTGATTTTCGTCAAGCTGATTTGTGCGCCACAGGTCTATAGTTCCGCAGCTTATTATTTTCTCACCGTTTAAGCTGCCTCCGTTTGCAAGGGCTGCACACAGCTTTGCATACTCCGGCACGCTTGTGATTATGCCGGCGCCGCCGCTGTCATATCTGTCACCTAAAATGTGCACGTTATTTAAGCCTTCGTTTTCTATTATACCGCCTATTGCCGAATTAACGGCACTCGACTGTGCCTTTACAATATCCGCATCGCTTCCGTCAATAAAACGGTATTGGCTGCACATAAGCTTTTTTACTGCATCGCTGTCCGTGTATGACGCGGTAATTCCCAACGGTTCAAATATATTTTCACGGACGTAATCCCTGAACTTTTTGCCTGCAATAACTTCAACAGCTGCCGCAAGCACATCATGACATAAGCTGTACTGCCATTTTTCGCCCGGTTCAAAATCCAGCGGCTCTGCGGCAAGGCATTTAATTGTGGCTA
>CAJLYO010000309.1 GCA_905210885.1 uncultured Eubacteriales bacterium
GCTGACTGTGGAAAACCCCTTTGTTGCAAAAACGAAGTTTAACCATGTTTTGGACAATACCGCGGAATTTGCCGAACGAACCGAACTTGACAGCTGCCTGACGGATGCTGCCATGTGGAAAAAGCCGGCGCAGTTTAATGCAATCATGAAACTTGACGACGATATGGAAATAGCTATGGAAAAGCTTATGAAAATCGAGGAAATTTACAAAACTTTACCTGGTCTTGACTGCGGCTCGTGCGGTTCGCCTTCATGCCATACAATGGCTGAGGATATAGTACGCGGCTTCGCAAAGGAAACAGACTGCATATTTAAATTGAAAGAACGTTTTAAAGAACAGCTTGAGGGCTCAGAAGGTCAGGTGTGACATCATGAAAAAGAACGAAAGCAAATTTTTTGACTACAACAGTCTGTTTAATGATATTTCAGACGTTGACAATGCGGCAAGCAAAATATTAAAAGGGTTATTTAAGGCAAACCACAAGTCGTTTTTCATATCAACAATTCTGTTTTTGATAAAAAGCGCGGCGGTGTATGTTTTGCCTGTTGTTACGGCGAAAATTATAAACATCGCCGGGCACCCGGAGTCGCACAGTCTAAAAGAACTGTATATTTACGGAATTATAATTATTGCGTTGATACTTCAGAATTTGTATACTCATGTTGTTTATGTGCGGTACACAAGCAGCATGTTAAGAAGCATAGGCGCGGGATTTCGGAATTCCATGGTGAAAAAGCTTCAGCAGCTTTCGCTGACATTCCATAAAGAACTTGAGTCCGGGCGGCTTCAGTCTAAGTTTATAAGGGATATCGAATCGATTGAAACTTTCTTAAATAACATAATGATGTCCCTTGTCCCGGCGGTTATAACGGTTATTGTGACTGCGGCGATTACAATAAGCAAGAGCCTTATCGTGTCCGCGTTTTTTATAGTGACGATACCTATAAACGTTACCGTTATGCGGCTTTTTCGGACGAAAATGCGTTCATACAACAGAAATTTCAGAACAACTGTTGAGGACACCTCGTCAAAAATCAGCACCATGATTGAGATGATACCTGTTACAAAGGCGCACGGGCTTGAGCAGACCGAAATAAATAAGCTGCAAAAAAATATTGAAAGGCTGAAGCTTGCCGGAATGGAGCTTGACCATGTTTCGGCGCAGTTCGGCTCTGCTTCGTGGGTTGCCGGAACAATGCTTAGCTGTGTTTGTCTGATATTTACCGGTACCCTTGCGTATAAAGGCATAATTGACGTGGGCGATGTGGTTTTGTATCAGTCTTACTTTAACACTATTTCGGGAAATGTTATGAGCCTTCTTAATATGTATACCGAGTTTGCAAAGGGCGCGGAGTCCATTAAATCCGTGTCTGAAATTATAGTTTCCGACAGGATTGAGGACAACAGGGATAAAATCAAGCTCAGGTACGTTCACGGCTCCGTATCGTTTAAGCATGTGTACTATAAGTACCCCGGAAGCAGCGAGTATTCCATAGAGGACTTTAACCTTTCGGTTAATCCCGGCGAGTGTATAGCTTTTGTCGGCTCGTCCGGCTCGGGAAAGACTACAATTATGAATATGATCATAGGTTTCCTTATGGCCGACAAGGGTGAGGTGGACATAGACGGCAAGCCGATAAATTATCTTAATTTGACGGATTACAGGCATTTTATATCGGTTGTGCCCCAAAACTGCGTGCTGTTTACCGGAACAATACGCGAAAATATCACCTACGGACTGAAAAACGTTACCGATGAAAAGCTGTATGCCGCACTTGACGCCGCAAGGCTTACGGAGTTCATTTCGTCGCTGCCCAACGGTGTTGATACTCAGCTTGAGGAACACGGCGCCAATCTTTCGGGAGGTCAGCGTCAGCGCCTTTCCATTGCGCGCGCCATTATAAGAAAT
>CAJLYO010000310.1 GCA_905210885.1 uncultured Eubacteriales bacterium
CGTATTGTCATGTTTGCCGATTTTACCGGTATTGTTCCGTTTTTTCCGGCAAAAGGCAGACTATTCTGCCTTTCGTTTCTGGGGCCCCCATTTTCGGTCATGACTTGACAGATGGCCGGATACTGTAACCGATACGGCATTGAAGATAGACAATGTATGATTTCATGTTTGTCCTTCATTCCGGACTGTCCGGAATTTTCCGGCAGAAACCACCGGTTTCTGAACATGATTCTGCCTGATACCGGAAAACGGTGCCGATTATACCGCCGCCTCTCTTGACAGCGGATATTCTGCGTCGGTAAGCTTAAAAAGCTCGCAGAATAACCACTATACATTCACTTTAACTTACACTTTTTCTTCAAATTATAAATATATTAAATTTGACGCCGGTAAATTTTCATATTGGCAGATGTATTTAATCGGCGCACGTATTTACGGAACAAAAGCACTTTTAAAGCCCGAAATATCCCCGAAAGGTCATGTTTCAACCGGTGACGGTTTTGAAAGCGGACTCGTTAAAGCTTCGGAAACAAGCGGTTTTGATATTAACAGGTATATAGGGGCAAAAACCGGCTGTTCATATACAAGGATAGCAGCCGTAAAAACCTCAACGGGCGATGCACATCTTACATACAAGGCAAAAAACGAGGAATTTTGCTATATCACCGCAAGCATCACGGCGGAAAGCTTTGACAACGCGTGGAGGCTTACGGACTTTAACGAATTGGAAAACAATATATATATTTCAAATGACGGTGTAACTTTCACCGGTGTGCCCGGATTAAAGGCAAAATTCACCGGTGAAAGCTACGACGGAAACACAGGCTATTCAACTTTTGAAGTTTACGGCGAACTGCCCGAGGGTGCCAAATATCTGAAGGTGGACGCCGGTGAATTTCAGTCGTGGAACTTTATTATAAACGAAATAATGCTGTATTCACAGTACGGCAATAATGAATTTGACTATTCTAAAGCAACGTCCCTTGCAAAGGTTAATGGCGGTTATTTTAACACGGCAGTTGCTGTTGAACCGACAGAGCTTTATGACTATAATGATATTTTACTGACCCAATTTAACGAAATAACAATTGAAAATCAGATGAAGGCAAACGTTATACACCAAAGTGAAAACGAATACTATTTTGAAGGTGTTGACAGAATAGTGGAGTTTGCCCAAAAGCACGGGCTGCGTGTGCGCGGTCACGGTCTGGTTTACGAAAAGGCAATGCCTTCTTGGATGTTCGTTGACAAAAACGGAAATGAAGCGTCTAAGGAGCTTGTAATGCAACGCCTTGAAGACCATGTACGCACGGTTGTAAAACGGTACAAGGGCAAGATTTACTGTTACGACCTGGTTAACGAAAATTTCGGTCACGAGGGCTGGGACACCCGTGATTTGTCCAGAATCTGCGGTGTGGACGAATATACAAGAAAAGTATTTCAGTGGGCGCACGAGGAGGACCCGGACGCAATACTGATTTTAAACGATAATTACTATGATATCGAAAACAAACGCAATTTGATTTTTAACTACGTAAAAGGTTTGGTGGACGACGGCGTGCCGATTCACGGCATCGGATTTCAGGACCATCACTTTATAGACACCAACCTTGACGAGGTTGAAAAAACACTGTCGCTTTTTGAAACAATCCCTAATTTTAAGCTGTTTATAACTGAGCTTGACGTGCGCGCCTACGCCGTAACTGAGGACGATAAGGTGTACCCGAGTTTTATGGACGATGAGCTTAAGGCGGCGGTTGCGAAAAAATATGCCTCCCTGTTTGATATATACCGTCGGCATGCGGCACGCATAGAAACTCTCGGGTTATGGAACATATGCGACGCCGTAAGCTGGACGGACAGCGGCAATAAGCACCAGTTTGCCACACTTTTCGGCGCGGATAAAA
>CAJLYO010000311.1 GCA_905210885.1 uncultured Eubacteriales bacterium
GGCGGTAGGAAGTATAGCACATAGATTTTGCACTGCCGATGAGAACGATATCGATTTCAGCCGCAAGCGCTGCACCGATGCCGTCGTTTACGGAAACGCGAAAAGATATATGATGTTTTCACTTATCGGACTTTTAAAAGAGGAAATGCGTCGTTTGGGTTCTCTGATTATGGAATGTGCGGATAAAACTCGCGTTCCGGCAGGGGGCGCGCTTGCGGTGGACAGGTTCGGATTTTCCGACATGATTACGGAGAAAATCAAGAATAACGAAAATATAGAGCTTGTGCTGTCAACGGAGATAACAGCACTTCCGGAGGGCATAACGGTTATTGCCGCCGGTCCTCTTGCAAGTGACGGACTGTGCGCCGAAATTTCGCGCATTACCGGCAACCGCGAGTACCTCCACTTTTTTGACGCTGCGGCGCCTGTGGTTTCCTACGAAAGCATAGACAAAAACGTGACATACAAGGCGGCGCGCTACGGCAAAGGCGGTGCGGATTATGTAAACTGCCCCATGGATAAACAGCAGTATGAGGATTTTTATAACGCACTTGTTTCCGCGGAAACCGCGCAGGTAAAGGAATTTGAAAATAATGTTTTTGAAGGCTGTATGCCAATTGAAGTAATGGCAGGCAGAGGTCATGACACAATGCTTTTCGGACCGTTAAAGCCTGTGGGACTTCCCCGTCCGGACGGCACAATGCCGTACGCCGTGGTTCAGCTAAGGCAGGACAATGCGGACGGCACGATGTATAATATTGTAGGATTTCAGACCCATCTTAAGTTCGGGGAGCAAAAAAGAGTTTTCGGAATGATACCCGGGCTTGAAAACGCCGAATTTCTGCGCTACGGCGTTATGCACAGGAATACTTATATAAATTCGCCGGGACTTTTGGACAGCACATACCGCCTTAAAACGGATAAAAACGTGTTTTTTGCAGGGCAGATTACAGGGGTTGAAGGGTATGTGGAAAGCGCGGCAAGCGGACTTGTTGCCGGGGTTAATGCCGCGGCGGCTGTCGGCGGCGCACCGGTTGTATTTGACCCGAAAACCGCTCACGGCGCCCTTGCGCGTTATATAAGCGATGAATCCGTCACGAATTTTCAGCCCATGAACATTAATTTCGGTCTGCTTCCCCCTTTGGAGGAGCGGATTAAGGTAAAAAAAGAGCGCTACGAGAAAATTTCACGCCGCGCCCTTGATATTATAGATAAAATGATGACCGAATAGGCGGTCTATCCGTTTAAAATCATGTCCAGCGCATCTCCGATTGCCTTTGCCATAAAGGTAAATCCGTAATCGGTAGGGTGGGTATTATCAACGGAATAGTCCGCGTCGGGGCAGATTTTAAACCCGTCAACAAAATAAACATTTTTATCGCCGCCTTCAGCGGCGTTTTTATATGTAGTATAAATTATTTCCCGGCGTTTATCGGCTTCGTACATATATTTGTTAATCTGACTTACTAACACTATGGGTAAATCCGGGTTTTTCTCCCTGATTATTTTGAAAAATTTCCCGTGAGTATTCAAAAGGTGCTGCGCGTCGGGAGCGTTGTGGTCGTAATCCATAACGAACACGCTCATGTCAAGTCCTGCAATATACTGTGCCATTTCTTCCTCGCCCATTGCTGAGCCGGAAAAGCCCAAATTCACATAATTTCGTCCGAGCCGGCGGGCGATTATTGCCTGATATGCCATGCCGGGGCGCGAGGCACAGCCGCCCTGGGTAATGGAGGAGCCGTAATAAACAATCGGTTTGCAGCTGCCGTACGGGTTGTATCCGGCACATTCCGCATCGCTGCATAAGCCTATTTCCAGCCTTGCAACATCGTTATACAGCGGAAAATTAACCGTAACATTTTTTTCATTGTCATTTGCGAAG
>CAJLYO010000312.1 GCA_905210885.1 uncultured Eubacteriales bacterium
TCCCTTATCCGTAAAAATCTTTTTAACACCGCTTTGAGCGTCGTCAAAATTGCCGTGAATACCGCTTACGGCAACGTTATTTCCGCTTTGGGTGGTCATTTGCAGCTTTTGAATGTCCGAAACGCCGTCACGGGGATAGAAAACCGCAATTTTTGTGCCCTCAACATCGGCAAAGCCTTCTAAAGCCGCCTTTCCCGTATCTCCGGAGGTTGCAACCAAAATTACCGCAGTTCTGTCATCGCCGGTCTTTTTCTGCGCCTTCGTAAGAAAATGGGGCAGAATCTGCAGCGCGATATCCTTAAACGCGCATGTTACGCCGTGCCACAGCTCCAAAAAATACGTGCCGGAATTAAGCTTATAAACCGGAGTAATGCTTTCTGTCGCAAAACTTTCCTTATTATATGCCTTGTTCACGCAGTCCTCTATTTCACCGGGAGTGTAGTCCGTTAAAAATCTGCTCAGAATTTTAACTGCCCGTTCCTGATAGGTAAGCGCGGAAAAACCGCAGATTTCGTCAATTGAAAATCCGGGGAAGCACTCGGGAACAAAAAGTCCGCCGTCCGGTGCAAGCCCCTGCTTAATCGCCTGAGCGGAAGTGCATGTAAAATTGTTGCTTCTTGTGCTGTTGTAATTCATAATATTATTTACCTTCCTTTTTTTCCTTCATTTTATATGATAATGTCATAAGCGCGTCGCTTGGGTGGACATTTTCTATGCAAACATTATCCGGAACCGCGATATCGGTATATGTAAAGTTAAGTATGCCCTTAATTCCGCATTCCACAAGCTCTTTTACAACCTTATCCGCGGCAGACTTCGGAACGGTTAAAATCGCGATATCCGCTTTTTTGGACGAAATGAACTTTTCAAGATCTTTCATAGGCATAATTCTGATTCCGTTTACCTCGTTTCCCACAACGCCGGGGTCTGAGTCAAAGGCGCCTATGAGATGAAAGCCGCGCTTTTCAAATGACCTGTAATTTGCAAGGGCGTGACCCAAATATCCCACACCTACTATTATAGTTCTGTGACCGGAATTTATGCCCAGAATTTCACCAACCGCGTTTTGCAGCGTTTCCACATTATAGCCGTAGCCCTGCTGACCGAACATGCCGAAGCAGTTGAAATCCTGGCGTATCTGGGACGCGGTGACATTCATGCTTTTGGCAAGGGCGCCTGAAGAAATGCGTACGATGCCGCGCTTTTTTAAATCGCCCAAGTATCTGTAATACCGAGGCAGACGTTTTATAACCTCGTCCGAAATTTTCTTGTTGGTATCCATAGATATCTCCTATCTGTAAGGCTTTATGGAACACTCACATTCAAAAAGCCCGATAATTTTTTCCTCCTGAATTTCGGGGGAAAATTCAATTTCAAATTCATAAACCGTGTAGTCCTTGCCGTCCGGCTTGCTTATGCCCACATCGTGAACGGAAATGTTATGCTGCCGCAAAAGAGCCGCGGCGTAGCTTTGAAAGCCTTTGGTTTCCTTTGATTTTATCTTTAAAATGCGAACCTTGGGCATCTGCATAAAACGGGAATTTTTGTGCAGGACTATCTGACCGGTAAGGATAATCAGCGTGGAAAAAATGCCGACGGAGTACATTCCGGCACCTATCGCCATGCCTATTCCGGAGGTTGCCCAAATTCCGGCGGCGGTTGTAAGCCCCGTTACCGTGCGTTTTTGGACGAAAATTATACCGGCGCCCAAAAAGCCCACGCCGCTTACTATCTGCGCTGCAATACGCGAGGCGTCAGCTCCCCGTGTGCCTGCCCCCACAGCGTCGGAAAAGCCGTATTTTGAAATAATCATGATAAGCGCCGCACCGCAGCACACCACAAAATGAGTGCGTATTCCGGCTTCCTTCGCCCGCGACTTTC
>CAJLYO010000313.1 GCA_905210885.1 uncultured Eubacteriales bacterium
GGATTCAGACCTTCTTATAAACGCTCTTAACGAAAAATACAACGGCGGAAAGGCAAAAATCAAATCATATCTCGGGGTGGAAAACCGCAAAGAAGCCCTGAGAGGTGCGGACTTTGTGGTAAATGCCATTCAGGTAGGCGGCTACGAACCGTGCACCGTAATTGACTTTGAAATCCCGAAAAAATACGGTTTAAGACAAACAATCGCCGATACTTTGGGAATTGGCGGAATATTCCGTGCGCTGCGCACAATTCCCGTTTTAAGCGATTTTGCGGAGGATATAATGCAGGTATGCCCCGACGCCTGGTTTTTAAATTATACAAACCCCATGTGCATGCTGTCAAACTACATGCAGCGCTACACCGGCGTTAAAACAGTGGGGCTTTGCCACAGCGTTCAGGTATGCACAAAAGACCTTTTAAATACGCTTGACATAAACGCCGAGGGCGTGCACGACAAAATTGCCGGAATAAACCATATGGCATGGCTGCTTGAAGTGTGCGACAAAGACGGAAATGACCTCTATCCGTTAATAAAAGAAAGAGCGGCAAAGAAAAACGCCGGTGAAAAGCACAGAGACATGGTAAGATATGAATACATAAGAAGACTCGGCTACTACTGCACCGAAAGCAGCGAGCACAACGCCGAGTATAATCCGTTTTTCATTAAAAGCAAATATCCGGAGCTTATTGAAAAATACAACATTCCTCTTGACGAGTATCCCCGCCGCTGTGTAAACCAAATCAACGACTGGAGCGAGCAGCGCGCAAAGCTTTTAAACCATGAAAACATAGAGCACGAGCGCAGCAGAGAATATGCATCACGCATAATAGAGGCAATGATTACAAATGTACCGTACAAAATCGGCGGAAATGTTTTAAACACCGGTCTTATAACAAATCTGCCCTATAATGCAACGGTTGAAGTTCCGTGCATGGTGGACAAAAGCGGCATTGCTCCCACATATGTGGGAGATCTTCCCCTGCAGCTTGCGGCAATGAACAGCAGCAATATTTATCCTCAGCTTTTAACCGTTGAAGCGGCGGTTACCAAAAACAAAGACACATTGTACATGGCTGCAATGGCAGACCCCCACACTGCTGCAGAGCTTTCGATAGACGACATCGTAAGCATGTGCGACGAGCTTTTGGAGGCGCATAAAAACGCAGGTTTCCCCTGTCTGTAATATTAAAACAAACCGTCTCGGTCAGCAAACCGGGACGGTTTGCTGTTTTTAGTTGGGCAGGCGTTATGATATCCGTTTCTACACACAAATGCTGCGTATTTCGGTAGGGAACGACCTGTGTGTCGTTCCGCTGCGCAATGTACCGTCCTGTCAATGCAGGGCGGATAGTATCCGCCCAAAAAAAGGTAAATATAGTATTCGTATTTCTGTCACTTTTTGGTGGCAAAAAGTGGCCAAAAAGCCGGCCCGACAAAACCAAGACTTGCGACAAAGTTCACAGGACACATTATTGTGTTCGACTATCTTTTGTCTAAGCATTTTTCGGTTTTGTTTTTTCATTTGAAAAATATCTTGCTCCAAGCTTTTTTATTGCCCGTTCCTCATAGCGCTGGCACTGGCGCGTTTCATACCCAAGCTTTGCCGCCGTTTCATTCCACGAAAGTCCGGATATGTATCGGCAGAAGCAAACACTGCGTTCGTAATTGTCAAGCTCATTTACAGCCACAAATATTTTTTCCGCCGCACTCCTCATGCTCTCTATATCTTTTTCCAAATCGGTTACCATTCCCATATATATAGCGGACATTTTATCAAGTATCCCGGCTGCCGGGTCCTGAATCCCGCTTTTGCTGCGTGAAATGCGGCTGATCGTGCCCTTTAAAGGATTGTAAATC
>CAJLYO010000314.1 GCA_905210885.1 uncultured Eubacteriales bacterium
CGTAAATGCCGGTATAGGCAGGCGGTACAATGCATTTTTAATATATTTCGAGGGCACAACCTCGGGAACGCAGATTGACCAATTTATAATAGAATCACTGCATTTGATACCGAGAAGCGCAATTACGGAAAACCTTTCCGATTTGGTTGAAAAACAACTTATTTCGCGAAATCAGCTTGACCGCTCGGACGATTTTGACAATATCATAAAAGGCGTTAACTACGGCGGCTGCGCAGTGTTTGTCGATACCGTTTCATGTGCGTTTGTCGCAGATGTAAAAGGCTGGGACGACGGCGGACTTGACCAGCCCATTGCCGAGGCTGCCGTACGCGGTCCTCAGCTTGCCTTTAACGAGGTTATACGCACAAATACAGGACTTATAAGAAAAATCGTACGAAACGAAAATCTTATATGTGAATCCATTGACATAGGAAAAACCGCCGTAACATCGTGCAATTTAATGTATATTGACGGCGTTGCAAACGAAAGGCTCGTATCAGAGGTTCGCCGCCGCATAAAAAATATTAACGTAGATTACCTGTTTGATTCGGGAGAGCTTGAACAGCTTATTGAGGATTTTTCAATATTGCCCACTCCGCAAATGCTTTCAACCGAACGCCCCGACAGAGCCGCCGCGGCGCTTTCTGCCGGTAAGGCAGCCGTTTTGGTGGACGGAAGTCCGTTTGCCCTTGTAATGCCTATAAACTTTTTCGAGCTTACTCACACAAGCGAGGACAGCTATTTAAGATATCCTTTTGCAAATCTTATACGGATTATGCGTATTCCGGCGATGCTTGCGTCCCTTTTGCTGCCCGGGATATTTATAGCGGTTATGAATTTTCACCATGACTCCATACCGCTGCACCTGCTTTTTGCAATTGAGGCAAGCCGCGAAAAAATTCCATTTTCCATGCTGACCGAGCTTATAATTTTGGAATTTGCATTTGAATTTATCCGCGAGGCAAGCGTACGAATGCCGGGAGTGGGAGGAAGTGCAATAGGAATAATAGGCGGTCTTATCGTGGGACAGGCGGCGGTTGATGCAAACCTTGTAAGCCCGATTATTATAATCGTTGTGTCGCTTACAGGCATAGGCTCTTTTGTTGTGCCTAATTACTCGCTTGGTCTTTCATTCAGAATAGTGAAATATTTTTATATAATTTTAGGAGCAGCAGGCGGTTTTGCAGGGCTTTCCCTGGGGATATTCCTGCAGCTTATTTGGCTTTGCTCGTCCCAATCTTTCGGTATTCCGTTTTTTGCACCTCTGGCACCCCATTACGATAACGACAGCGACGGAACTTTCTTTGTAAAGCCGATTTGGAAACGCAACAAAAGAGCAAAAATTCTCGCAGCGAAAAAGCAAGGCGCGGGAATGAGCAGATACTGGGCACAGGGAACAAACACAACAAAATATTTTCCGGACGACACAATCGACATAGAATAGGGAGGAGAAAAAATGAGCAAGGCGACGGAATTTAGTCCGAAAGAAGTGGTATTGGTCGCTGTAAATTCAATTATTACAAAGCTGTTTTTGCTTTTTCCTTCAACGCTTACAACCGTCGGGAAATCATCGTCGATAATTTTGTGTCTGCTGACCGCGGCAGCCGGGGTTATAATACTTTATATCATAGCCTTACTGTACGGAAAAACGGGAAATAAAAGCATTATAACCGTAACCGGTAAAGTTTTCGGCAAAACGGCAAAGCGGATATACGCCTATATTATCGCCGCGGTTTTCATTGTTATGAGCGGTCTGCTTCTGCGTTCCGTTTCGGAAAGCATAAACATGTCACTTATGCCGGCAGTTGACGTCAATATTATATCTTTGATTTTTATAATAGGCGTTT
>CAJLYO010000315.1 GCA_905210885.1 uncultured Eubacteriales bacterium
GAGCGTAAGCCTCTACCTCCGTTTTGATAACAGCAAGCTTTTCGGTGGTTTCCTTTGAGAAATAGAAGGCAGGCATTGGAATATAGCCTTTGTCGTATGCGTTTTTGCCGTACTCAAGCATAGCCTCTCCCATTTCATATAGCGGACCCTTCTTTGCGTTTTTTTTCATATCGGTAAGCGCAGGCTGCAGCCCGAAATTACAGCCGTCCGCTGCCGGAGCATAGTATTTGTTGTATGCTCCCCACGCATCCGCCGGGTATTCCTTTGCTATATTTTGTTCCCATTCGCCGTTTTCATCCACTACATAGCCAAGCTTTGTATTCGCCTTGTATTTTCCTCTTTCGGGGCCTATATCGTTTACGATACCGCCCTCTTCGGTGTACCAGATATTTGCCCATCTGATTGTCGCCTCGGGATATTTATTTGCCTCGGTAATGGCAAAATGACCCGAAGCGCCGGTTACGTTTTCTTTCGCAATGTAATCCCATATAGGCGTGTCGTTAACATTGCTTGTAAGGGGCAGAACGTATGAATAATTTTCCGCCAAATCGTTGCTCATTCCGCCGCTTGCGCCCGGTGCGCTGTAGTAACCCAGACCAACCGTTCCGCTTGCGGATTTTGATTTAAACTCAGTAGTTGCCTGCGTGAAATAACTCTTATCTATAAGACCTTCCTTATACAGAAAATTCATTTCTTTTAAATATTCTTTATAATTTTGCTCGTAGGGCGTATATACAACCTTGCCGCCCTTAATCCAAAATGCATCGTTTAAAAGACCGTATGCCCGAAGCCACAGCCAACGCATATCCGCCTCGGAATCGTTAAACACACCGGATACCGGATAAGTATCGTTTTTGCCGTTGCCATCGGGGTCTTTATCACGGAATGCATACAAAACATTCCGCATTTCCTCTACGGTTTTCGGCTTTTCAAGCCCAAGCTTTTTTAACCATTCGTGGTTAATCCACACTCTTTTTACGTTGTCCCTGCTGAAGGCGATTTTCGGCAGAGTATAAATATTTCCGTCCGGCGCCGTTATATTATTCTTTGCCTTCGGATAATCCTCGAGGGTCTTTTTTATATCCGGCGCGTATTTATCGATAAGGTCGTTTAACGGCAGTAAAAAGCCTTCGCTGCCGTAGGAAATTTCATCTATTTTTGAAATACCGAAATATCCGCCGATTATAACGTCGGGAAGCTCATTTGAAGCAAACATAAGCTGCAGTTTTTGCTCCCAGGACTGCTTATCGATATAGTCAAATTCCATGTCTATTCCGGTTTTTTCTTTTGCATACTGATACCAGTACATATCCTCCCAGTTCCCGTGGATAGGATTTTTCTTAACTGCAGCCTTAAGGGTTATGGGCTTATCCACAACCGGGTATCCGGTTTCGTGAAAGCCGTAATCCTTGGATGCATCGCCGCCGCTGTTTTTCGAACCGCAGCCTGCGGCACAAAGTACAAAACTTGCTGTAAGCAGCAGCGCCGCCGTTTTTTTCATTTTCATTTTCGCATCTCCTTTACTTTATAAATGTCATGCTTTCTATAATTTCATCTATTTTGCCCTCGGCAAGACCTATGTTTGTGTCCGCCGCGCCGTAATAGATTTTCAAGCTGCCGTCGTCCTCCGCGAGCGCATTGCAGGTAAATACAACGTTTGAAACTCTGCCGCGCATTTCGTAGTCATGCTCCGGCCATAATATAAAATCTTTTGTATATCCTTTTATAACCGCGGGGTTTTCCAAATCCAGAAGGCATGCTTTAAGCCTGTATATAAAGCCGTTGCAGGTAGTGGAAACTGTGTGATATATTTCAAGCCAGCCTCTTTCCG
>CAJLYO010000316.1 GCA_905210885.1 uncultured Eubacteriales bacterium
TACGATTATAATGGACGCACTTCGTCTTGACGAGGGAACGGCAAAGTTTTTCCTTGAAATAGGAATGCACTGCCTCGGATGCCCGTCGGCAAGCGGCGAATCAATCGAACAGGCTTGCATGGTTCACGGTGCGGATGCAGACGAGCTGGTAGAAAGAATTAACGAATACCTGGCTGACAAATAAATTTTTCAAATAATTTCGGGGGTGTAAATTTTGGCAACACGAGTTTTGATAGGCGCGCAGTGGGGCGACGAAGGTAAAGGAAAAATTACCGATATTCTTGCACAGCAGGCTGACGTTGTTGTACGTTCGCAGGGCGGCAACAATGCAGGTCATACTGTCGAGGCAAACGGTAACGTTTATAAGCTTCACCTGCTGCCCTCCGGTATTTTAAACAAGGAAACTCTTTGTCTTATAGGTAACGGAGTTGTGGTTGACCCGAAGGTCTTGCTTGAGGAGATAGAACAGGTTAACGCACAGGGTGTTACTGCCGAGAATTTAAAGATAGACGCAAGAGCGCACATTATAATGCCTTACCACCGTTATCTTGACGAGCTTGCGGAAAATGCACGCAAAAAGAGCGATATAGGTACAACCAAAAGCGGTATCGGTCCGTGCTACATGGATAAGGCTGAACGCAGCGGCATAAGAATGTGGGATCTTATAAATCCCGAGCTGTTTGCGGAAAAGGCAAGCGCTCAGATTGAGATGAAAAATCAGATTATAACTAAAATTTACGGTGGAGAACCGTTTGACGCAAAGTCAATGATAGAGGAGTATACCGAGTACGGCAAAAAGCTTGCAAAGTATGTTGACGATTCATCTGTTTTGCTTTATAATGCTGTAAAATCGGGAAAATCCGTGCTTTTTGAGGGCGCACAGGGTACTCTTCTTGACATTGATTTGGGAACATATCCGTACGTTACTTCAAGCCATCCGGTTTCCGGCGGCGCATGCGTGGGCGCAGGTATCGGTCCTACGCTTATTGACGAGTGTATCGGTATTGCAAAATCGTATACTACGCGTGTAGGAAAGGGACCTTTCCCCACAGAGCTTTTTGACGAGGTTGGCGACGAAATAAGAAACAAAGGGCATGAATTCGGTACAACTACCGGCAGACCGAGGCGCTGCGGCTGGCTTGATACGGTTATTTTAAGATATTCGGCAAGAACAAGCGGACTTACATCGCTTGTTATAAATAAGCTCGATACACTTACCGGGATTAAACCGCTTAAAATATGTACCGGCTACGAGCTTGACGGCAAAGTGATAAATGAATTCCCGGTTGATTTATCAGTTCTTGCAAAATGCACTCCGGTTTACGAGGAAGTCGAAGGCTGGGACGAAGACATCACGGGATGCACGGAATACAGTCAGCTTCCCGAAGCTGTAAAAGCCTATGTTAAACGCATTGAGGAGCTTACCGGAACACCTGTTTCAATGGTTGGTGTAGGACCCAACAGAAATCAGAATATTTTAAAGGAGGAGTAATAATCCATGGCTAAGGCGGCTGAAAAAACAGAAAGCAAGTATCTTACCTATAAGGATAGGCCTCTTATAAGAAGAGGAAACCTTCTTTATTACGGAAACCATGATGATAAGTATATAGTGGCTTTGACAATTCAGGAAAGCACGAATCTTATTGATTTGGATATCGCTACGAATGTGCTTGTAGCGTTGCAGACAAACGAAGCGCCGGGCAAGGAAAAAATTATCAAAAAGGCCGAGCGCGACGGCTTGTATGCCGCTCTTGATTTGGGCGAATACTGGCTTACAGAGATTTTGAGTGAAGAATAATACAAAAAACGGCAGTCAAGCTGCCGTTT
>CAJLYO010000317.1 GCA_905210885.1 uncultured Eubacteriales bacterium
CATAAAATACGCAAGAAGAAGGGGAAGAAAAAGCGCCCCCGCAGTCACGCACAGGATATACTTCGTGCTGTGCTGCCTCTTGTTGAACGGCTTACCCTCTGCCGCCATCTCCAAAAGCTCTTCGGTATGCTCGGCATAGGATTTGACTGCCTCATAATAGTTATCTTCCTTTAAAAACGGCACAACTTTTTTTTCAAGATAGGCAAGACCGTTTTCGTTGAATATCGTTTCACCGCTGCCGCAGGTGGAAAACTGATATTTTCTTTCGTAGTCCGCTATGTAAAAAAGAATACCGTCGTAGTTTTCGCCGTAGCCGTAACCGTTGTAATCATAAAAATCGTCTGCTGCAGCCTGCTCGTCGTAAGCGGACAATCTCTTCTCGGAAACAAATGCAACGTCAAAGCTGTATTTTTCACGGATTTTATCAAGCCGTGCTTCAAGCTCCTTGTTTTGCTCCTCGGTAAGATATTCCGCCATATCCGTTATCGCAGGATTTTCAAAATCCGCATATAAGGTAACGGCGGACAAAAGGCAGAGGGCGGCGATAATCATTGTTATAACTCTTTTCATCACATTCACCCCCTAATGCAGCAAAAAATATGCTATAACCGCGGCGGCTATATACGATAGGCTTGCAATTTTTGTGAAATACCGCCACTTTTTTCCTTTGTCAATCGGATATTCTCCTACGACCTTACCGGTCTGCCCGTTGATGGCGAAACGATACAGATTGTTCATATATTTAATGTTAAGCATCCATACCGGAAGCAGCGAATATCGTATTTTGCCGCCGGAAAAGCTGATTTTTGTGCTTTCGGGAATCACCGAAGCATAGCCTTCCGTCGTTTCCCTGAATACGGAAACGGTAGAATTTTTCACGCGCTCATTGGCGCGTTCTACGCTTTCCTCTGCCGAAACGTCGTATTTATCCGCCATATACCCCGAAAGATATGCGCCGTTAAATTCGACGGCGTCCTCATATCTAAACGGCTCTACAGCCTCCATATATGCATCGTCAGCTTTTTTTGAACCGTCAACCGGAATATTGGCAAAACCCACACTGCCGCTTCTGAAAAGTCTGTAATAATCCGTTTTTGTATAATTGTAATTGGAATCACTCCAGCTTGTAACCCTTTGCGCACCGTAAGTTATTGCCGCGCTGCAGTCGCAGTCGAACATCCAGAACGGTACGTAAACACCTGTCATTTCTTCTATTTTCTTTTTGACCTTAAATTCGTCCGGCAGAAACGGTGCTTTTTTGAAATCTGCCTCAAACGCTTCCATTGCCGCCTTTTTATCCGTCTTAAACGGAATAATATAATCAGGACGGAGGGTACCCTCAAACTGTCCCTTGATTACTGCCGCGTCGCCGCAGTAGGGACAAACGGTTGACCCCATTGTATCGTCACCTGTTATCTCTGCACCGCATGAGGGGCAGGTATAGCTTGCGAGTTCAATCTCTCCGTTTGCTTCATAACTTCTCGGTTCGTAATGCTCCCAGTCATATTTTGATTCGCCCTGCATTTGCGCTCCGACATCGTCAATTTGCCGCATAGCGTCAAGCTCAAAATCATTTCCGCAGGAATCGCAGTGGAGAGTTTCGTTTTTAAAAACCAAAGAAGCGCCGCAGCAAGGGCATTTATAGCTTTGTACCGTGTCCATCATTTCACTCCCTTAATATGCTTATCATAATTTGCATCCGATAAATTTTACAGTATCGCCGCTGCAGAAATTATAATAAGAATTATTTGAAAAGTCACAGCCGGAAAAT
>CAJLYO010000318.1 GCA_905210885.1 uncultured Eubacteriales bacterium
AAGCCATGGGCTATTCCGACACCATGGTCGGCTTTGCGAACCATCTGCGCGTATTTGAGCCGGAAAACCCGAAAAATCCCGACCGTGACAGATTTGTTCTGTCAAAGGGACATGCTTCGCCGGCTCTTTACAGCGTGCTTGCTGAACGCGGATTTTTCCCGAAAGAGGAGATTCCTACTTTCAGACATTTCGGTTCGCGCCTTCAGGGACACCCTGTTATGTATGTTCCGGGTGTTGATATGGCAACCGGTTCGCTTGGTCAGGGAATTTCTGCTGCAAACGGAATGGCTCTTGCAGGAAAGCTTGATAAAAAATCCTACCGTGTCTATACGATTCTCGGTGACGGCGAGCTTGAGGAAGGTCAGGTTTGGGAGGCTGCAATGTTTGCAGCACATTATAAGCTTGACAATCTGTGTGCGTTTATCGATTTTAACGGCTTGCAGATTGACGGCAAAATCACAGATGTTATGTCGCCGCTGCCTATAGATGAAAAGTTTAAGGCTTTCGGCTGGAATGTTATTGTGGCAGATGCTCACGACTTTGACAGTCTGCGCGATGCTGCAAAAAAGGCAAAAGAGTGCAAAGGTAAACCCACAGCCGTTGTTATGAAAAGTGTTAAGGGTAAGGGCGTTTCATTTATGGAAAATCAGGCATCGTGGCACGGCTCCGCACCGAATGACGAGCAGTATGCTCAGGCAATAAGCGAAATTGACGCTCAGATAGAAGACTTGGGAGGTGCAAGATAATGGCGGATAAGAAGGCAACAAGAGAATCATACGGTATAGCCCTTGAACAGCTGGGCGAAAAATACGATATAGTTGTAATGGACGCCGACCTTTCGGGTT
Organism: uncultured Eubacteriales bacterium; assembly: GCA_905210885.1. Classification (GTDB taxonomy): domain Bacteria; phylum Bacillota; class Clostridia; order Monoglobales; family Firm-18; genus CAJLYO01. The sequence goes on from CAJLYO010000318.1 coordinate 846, forward strand.
CTACAAAAACAAATATGTTTGCGAAAAAATTCCCGGAACGTTTTATAAACACCGGTATTGCCGAAGGCAACATGATGTCCACCGCTGCCGGAATCGCAGCAACTGGCAAGACTGTTTTTGCAAGCAGCTTTGCAATTTTTGCGGCAGGCATTTGAACAGATAAGAAATTCAATTTGCTATCCCAAACTTAACGTTAAAGTTTGCGCAACACACGCAGGTATAAGCGTAGGCGAGGACGGTGCGACGCATCAGTCCATAGAGGATATAGCATTAATGAGAAGCATACCGAATATGACGGTTTTGTGTCCTGCTGATCACTTTGAAACAATTAAGGCGATCGAAGCTGCTATAAATCACGAAGGTCCCGTTTACGTAAGACTCGGCAGACTTGCGGTTCCGTATCTTTTTGATGAAAACTACAAATTTGAGATAGGCAAAAGCAGTACGTTAAAAGACGGCGATGACATTACCGTAATCGCAACGGGACTTATGGTAGGCAAGGCACTTGAAGCTTACGAGGTTCTTAAAAGTGAGGGTATAAATGTTCGTGTTATAAATATGCCGTCAATTAAACCTATTGATGAGGAAGCCATAATTAAGGCAGCTAAGGAAACAAAGGGCATTATAACAGTTGAGGAACACAGTGTAATAGGCGGCCTGGGAAGCGCTGTATGTGATGTTTTATGCACAAAATACCCTGCAAAAGTTGATAAAATCGGTGTTCAGGACAGATTCGGTCAGTCCGGCAAGCCAGATGAGCTTTTGGAGGAATACGGTCTTACGGCTGAAAATATTGTTAAGCATGTTAAAAAAATGTTAAATAAATAATTATACTTTTCTATTGCAAAATTATTCATTTTAGTGTATAATGATTTTCGAGAGGAATGATTAGCTTGAAAATTAGAGAA
>CAJLYO010000319.1 GCA_905210885.1 uncultured Eubacteriales bacterium
AGCCGCGGCAATTCCCATCAGTATAAACAGTAACGACCACACAACAGGAAACAGCCACCCGGGCGGAGAAAGGGGCGGTTTGTTAATACTTTCATAGATATTCATGCTGCCCCTTGTTACAAGCGCCGACAGTCCGCCGACTGCCAATGCGGCGGCAACCGACTTAACATATGTTTTCAGCATAAAATCACCTCTTAACATATGTTATGCGTATTTTGCGACAATAATACGCTACATTGCCTCCGCACTTTCTTTAATCTTAATTTCTCCGTCTGATATAACAAACTCAACATTCGACTCGGGCGGTATTCTGCCCTCCAAAATCATATCTGCGGCAGGGTTTTCCACGGCGTCCTGTATAATTCGCCTTAACGGACGCGCACCGTAAATTTTTTCGCATTTTTCGGCGATATACGCGCTTATGCCGCTGTCAAAAGTAACGTGTATTCCCTTATTTTCAAACCGCTTTGCAAGAACAGAAAGCATACCGTCCGCAATTTCGGCAAGGCGGTTTTTGTCAAGCGGCTTAAACACCACAATCTCATCTACCCTGTTAATAAACTCCGGTTTAAAAAGACGTTTTATTTCCGCGGTTACGTTCTGTTTTACCGTTTTGTAATCATCGGCACCGCTTTTTTCAAAGCCGAGTCGGTTTTTTTCGGTAATTTCACGTGCACCCACATTTGAAGTCATTATAATAACGGTATTTTTAAAGCTTACCGTTCTGCCGTCGGAATCCGTTAAAGCCCCGTCCTCCAAAACCTGAAGTAAAATATTAAACACATCGGGGTGCGCCTTTTCAATCTCGTCAAACAAAACCACTGAATACGGGTGGCGGCGGACGCGTTCGGTAAGCTGACCGCCCTCCTCATATCCCACATATCCCGGAGGTGCGCCGATAAGCTTTGCAACGGAGTGTTTTTCCATATACTCGCTCATGTCTATTCTTATAAGTGAATCGTCACTGCCGAACAGTGCAGCGGCAAGGGATTTTGAAAGACTGGTTTTTCCCACACCGGTAGGTCCGGCAAAAATAAACGAACCTATGGGCCGTTTCGGGTCGTTTAGCCCCACACGGCCTCTTTTTACCGCCTTTGCAACAAGTGCTACCGCCTCGTCCTGTCCCTTAACATCGCGCGACAGCGTTTCGGCAAGGGCAATAAGCTTGCCGCTTTCACGCGCACCAAGCTCCGTCACGGGAATACCCGTTGCGGCGGACACTGCGGCGGAAATATGTTCCGGCAGCAAAACAGGCTTGTTTCTTCCCCTTTTTAAATTAAACCTTTTGGACGCACTTTCGATTTTTTTTGAAATCATATCGCTTTCAAGCTTTTTGTCCGCGGCGGTTTCATAGTCGCACCGCGCAATAGCTTTATCCATTTCGTCCGTCAGCTTTTTGTATTTTTCATTAAGCTTTACCGTCCCGTCAGAGGTTTTATACGATGATAAATGAAGTTTTGAAGCCGCCTCGTCAATTAAATCTATCGCCTTATCCGGCAAAAATCTGTCCTGAATATACCGCGATGACAAGGCTATGGCGGCGGACACCGCCTCATCGGAAATTATTATGCTGTGATACCGCTCGTAGTGGCTTTTTATTCCGTTAATTATTACTTTTGTTTCCTCCGGCGTTGAAGGCTCAACCATAACCGGCTGAAAACGGCGCTCAAGTGCCTTGTCCTTTTCAATATACTTGCGGTATTCCGAAACGGTAG
>CAJLYO010000320.1 GCA_905210885.1 uncultured Eubacteriales bacterium
CAAAACCGTTTTGAATGAAACGGCGGGGGCTGCGCTTTGCAATCTCCGCGAGGTTTATGATATTCTTGTGGACTACGGTCTTGAAAAATACATAGCCGTTGACTTGGGCATGGTTCGCCAGCTTAATTATTACACCGGAATTATAACAAAGGGCTATGCGCGCGGTATAGGCTTTCCCATATGCGGCGGCGGCAGATACGATAATCTGGTTGCAGAATTCGGACGCGATATTCCGGCAACCGGCATGGCTATCGGCATTGAACGTCTGATTTCCGCTTTGCGCTGTACGGACAAGCTGTTTGCAAAACCGTGTGTTAATACTGTTGTGTGTTATTCGGATTTCAGAAAGGAAGCCTTTGCGGTGGCGGAAGCACTTCGTGAAAGCGGACTTTCCGTTGAAATGCTGTGCGGAGGAAATCCGGTGGAATATGCAAAGCAGCGCGGTATAGCCGGGATTGTTGAAATAAAGAACGAAAATGATGTTCAGATTGTAAATACAATAACGGAGGAATGTGTAAACGCCGATATTTCGGACTTTTTAGGGGGTGAACCGAGATGAAATACTTAACCGTTGCTCTGGCAAAGGGCAGACTAAGCGAACAGTCGGTTGAAATATTTGAAAAAATCGGTTTCGACTGCTCGGAAATACATGAAAAGTCGCGAAAACTTGTCTTTACAGACGAAAAAAACAAGGTTAAGTTCATTCTCGTTAAGGCAACCGATGTGCCAACCTACGTTCACTACGGTGCGGCGGATATAGGAATAGTAGGTAAGGATACGCTTTTGGAGTCGGGCAAAAATCTGTATGAGGTGCTGGATTTAAAGCTCGGAAAATGCGCAATGTGCGTGTGCGGATATCCGGATAAGCCCATACCTTACGATTTTATACGCGTTGCCTCAAAGTACCCTAATATTGCGCGCGATTATTTTGCGGTAAAAAAGAACCGCTCAATTGAGCTTATAAAGCTTAACGGCTCCGTGGAGCTTGCGCCGATAATCGGACTTTCCGACGTTATAGTGGATATTGTAGAAAGTGGAAAGACCCTTAGAGAAAACGGACTTGACGTAATTGACAAGGTTTGTGAAATATCCGCGCGTCTTGTGGTTAACAGAGTTAGTATGAAAATGGAAAAGGACAGAATAATGTCCATAGCCGAGAAAATCAAGGAGATTATAAATGATAACTGTAATTGATTACGGAGCGGGAAATTTAAAAAGCGTTGAAAAAGCGCTTAATTTCCTGGGAGCGGAAAACGAAATAACAAGCGACCCCGAAAAAATTAAAAACGCCGAAAAGCTGATTTTGCCCGGTGTCGGCTCATTCGGTGCGGCAATGGAAAACCTTAAATCGTCCGGTATTGACGGGGCGATAAAAAAAGCGGTTTCCGCTGTGCCCATTTTGGGCATATGCCTTGGACTTCAGCTTATGTTTGAATACAGCGAGGAAAGTAATTGCGGCGGCTTGGGAATATTGAAAGGAAAAGTCGGAAAAATCCCGGACTTCGGGCTTAAAATTCCTCATGTCGGCTGGAACAGCCTTAATGTAAAGGGCGGCAAAATTTTTGACGGCATACAAAGCGGTACATATGTTTATTTTGTTCACTCTTATTGTATAAGCGAATGTGACGAAAAGATTGTTACCGCCACGGTTGATTATGGCTGCGAAATTCCAATCGCGGTGCAGTCC
>CAJLYO010000321.1 GCA_905210885.1 uncultured Eubacteriales bacterium
TACCGTAATCTCCGTACCAGCCGGCATATCTCTCGTTTTGCGGAATATCCGCCGCGTCCTCATATGCGGCAATTATTTTAAAAGCGTCCATACCGTATTTCTTTGAAAATCTGTTTGCTTCTTTGTAATATTCCATAAAGTTCCCCACCTTGATATAGAAAACGGTGCCGCATTTTAGCGACACCGTTTGGTATGTTGTGTATTATTTTTACATTGTCATTGAAGGTCCGTTTTCCTCCTGTTCCTCTGCTGCGACAATTTGAATTGCAGGTTGTATAATAAGGTTGTACCTTGTCTCTATATATCGCTTGTAAAACTCTTTTTGCAAATCTGAAATACCCTCTGTACTGTCAATAAAATTTTGGATTTCGTCCATATTGATTTTCGGAACAATCCGTTTTAATGCGGCAATGCAGTCCGCATCATCAGTACCGGTCAGAAAGTTATAATAATTGATTTTCCGTCCTCCGAGCTTTATTGCAGATGTGGGGAAGTTAAATACCCTTGAGTTCATTTCTCTATCGTCTGTCAGAACCTCGCGCATCACATTTTCATCTGCCTGCGGTAAAAGACAGCTTCCGCAATCAAATATAGGCGCTATTTCGGTTTTGCCTGTTTTATCGTCATAAAGAAAGCCCCAGTTGCCGTTATGGCGGTCAAAATTGCCAAGCAGAGTATCAACGATAAACATATTCCAAAAATGCTCCCGCAACCGAGTCGGCGAAACAAACTGCTGCTTGTCGATCGTATCCATAATATCTTCAAGCTCTGTTCCGTTACCGCCGGTATCGGAGTCTATTACGGTATTCTTGATCGAACAGAAATCGAAGAGCCTTTTGCCGTCTACGGTAAAATCCTTGCAGGCACAAACGGTTTTGATTTTTCCTTTAACCGTAAATGTGCCAAGCATGGTTTCCTGCGCTTTTATTCCGATCATATTATAAATGCTGCTCGCAAGATGCTCGCTTATACAGCTGTTGGTATAAGAAAGCTCGGTAGGTTTCCCTTCGCCTGACGGCGGGAACTTAAGCATGTATGCCTCGCCGTTATACTCAACCGCAATTTTACTTCCGTTTGCTCCGTTGTAAACCCTTCCGGGAATAATTCTGCAATTTGTAAAATCTATCATACTCTCACTCCGTAAAGAAATTTTTGCCTAAGATAATCGGCGTGCTCCGGCGTTATAAAGCCGTCGTTAATCTCTGCGATATTGATACTTCCGTAAAGCTCTCCCCATAAACAGTCAAGTAAACTGCTGTGTTCCTTCAGCCCTTTTTTATATTCATCCAAATCATGCTGTAAATATTCCGGAAGTCCGTATTCATAAGATTCTTCCCGTTCAGATTCCCGAACGCCTGACTCGGTAAGTAATTCCATAGGTACCTTCAATGCCTTTGCAAGCTTGTATATCGTTTCTGCGGAACATTTTTCAAGCTTTGTCTTTCCGCTGCATATATCACTGAGAGTAGCATGAGGAATTCCGGCCTGTACTGCAAGCTTATATTTTGTCATATGCTGCTTTTCAAGCAAATCTTCAATAATCATACTATTCGCCTCCTATATTATATTATATCGGCATACCGTAATAATATCAAGAGTTTTTTGCTGCTTTTGTATTTTTTATTTATAACTGCTTTCAAACAGCCTTTGCCACGCTGCGGGTAAGATTTACCGCCG
>CAJLYO010000322.1 GCA_905210885.1 uncultured Eubacteriales bacterium
TGACCGTTTGTAATCTTCCCGGCCTTTTTGAATGCGTCACAGTCAAAATCATAGTTAAACCCGGCGGTCATTGTAAATAGATTTTGCATTGTTACGGGTTTTTTGCATTTTTCTATTCCGCCGTTTTTTCTGACAGTCATATCCTTAAATTCCGGAATAAAGTCATAAAGCGGGTCGCTCAGCAAAAACAAACCCTTTTCATAAAGCTGCAATGCGGCAATTGTTGTTGTGAGTTTGGAGCATGAATACAAATAAAAATACTTGTCGGCAGTCATTTTTTCAGCTGTTTCCATGTCTGCGTACCCTGAGCAGTACTCAAACACCTTCACGCCGTCTTTATAAATATTTATTACATTCCCCGGTATACGCCAAGCCGTAAGTCTGTCCATTAAATCCTCTACGGGTTTAAAATCCATATGTATCTTCCTCTCATACGATAACGTAAAAAACCGCCGACAATGCCGGCGGTCTTAATATTAATCAATAACTGATGCGCACCTGTCGCACAGGCCTTCCTTATGGCTGCCTGTTGTTTCGGAATACATCCAGCATCTTTCGCACTTCTCTCCCTTGGGAACGGAAACTGTAATAGATACCCCTGCAAGGTTTTCTGCCTTGTATGCCTCTGACGGAGCCTCTGCGTCTGTTTTAACCGATGCACTCGAGGTAATGAATATCTCAGCCAAATCGCCTTCAATGCCCTTTATAAAGTCATAATTTTTGCTGTCGGCATAAACCGTAACGTCAGCGCCGAGAGAATGACCTATAACTTTGTTTGTTCTTGCAATTTCCAAGGCCTTTGCAGCGTCATCTCTGAGCATTAAAATCTTGCTCCACTTCTCCTCCAAAGCCTCATCATAAAACGCTTTATCGGCAACAGGCATATCCGTCAGGAACACGCTCTTTGCGCACGAGCCTTCGGCATGCGGCATAAAGCCCCATATTTCTTCTGCCGTGAACGAGAGTATCGGCGCAATAAGCCTTACCAAAGCGTCAAGAATGATATACATTGCGCTCTGTGACGAACGGCGTTTTGCAGAATCCTGTTTTTCACAGTACGTTCTGTCCTTTATAACGTCCAGATAGAAGTTACTGAGATCCACAACGCAGAAATTGTGAATTGCGTGGTATATAAGATAAAATTCGTAATTGTCATACGCCGTTGTAACCTTTTCAATCAGCTTATTTAAGCGCATAACTGCCCACTTGTCTATCTCGTTTAAGTCCTTAACCATGTCCGTATCGGGGTTAAAATCGGAAATAGAACCGAGAATATATCTTGCGGTATTTCTGATTTTTCTGTAAACCTCGGAAAGCTGTTTTAAAAGCTCTTTTGAAATCTTAACGTCTGACTTATAGTCGGCAGACGCAGCCCACAGTCTTAAAATATCCGCGCCGTACTCGTTTATAACCTCAACAGGCGGCAGACCGTTGCCGAGAGATTTGGACATCTTCCTCTTTTCCTCGTCAATTACAAAACCGTGGGTAAGCACAGCCTTGTAAGGTGCAACGCCGTTTTTGGCAACCGACGTAAGCAACGACGACTGGAACCAGCCTCTGTACTGGTCGTTACCCTCAAGATACAGGTCAGCCGGGAACGAGAGCTCCGGACGAACGCCCAAAACGCCTTCATGTGACGAACCGCTGTCGAACCAAACGTC
>CAJLYO010000323.1 GCA_905210885.1 uncultured Eubacteriales bacterium
GCCTTTGTAGCCGATAGCCCCAAGCACTGCCGGAACGCCTGCACCTGCGGCTGTTTGACCTAATTTGCGTACAAAAGAATAAATACTGTAGGTTGTGCCCTCTTCACGCCTGCCCGATAAAAGCTCCTGATAATCCGTAACGTCCATAACAAGCGCCCAAACCTCAAGCACAAGGAAGGTTTGACCTGCACCCGAAAGGAACACGAGTCCGAGGAAAACATAAGGATTGTGAGCAAACGGGGTAAAACGCAAAAGAAACATCAATAAGCTAATGACAAAGGCAAAGCCCAAACCTGCGCCGCAAATTTCCTTTTTGCCGAATTTTCTGATAAGCTTACCCATAAACGGTAAAAACAACGCCATAGGCAAATAGGTGCATATAGTAACAATGCTGTAAAGACCCGGCTTCTCAAAGTAATTTTTGAAAAGATAATTATAAAACGTTTGTGTGTACATTTGAAAACAGATAAGAAACATAGATATAAAGCAAAGCACAACAAACGGCTTGTTTTTAGCAAGGACTTTGACGGTTTTCAGCAAATTATAATCGCTTGTTTTTTGAGTCGGCGGAAGCTGAATTCGCTCTTTTGTCAATCTAAAGTGGATAATAAAAAGAACTATCGTTAAAACCGAAATTGCACCTACGCACAATGAAAGCTTGTTCCCGTCAAGCACCTTTGACGAACTGCCGTCGGCATTGATTACAGTCGTGAAAACAACAAGCGGCATAAGAATTTGTGCCGGCAATCCGCCGATTCCCGCACCGACAGAGCGCCACATTGAAAGAGATGAGCGTTCAACCTCGTCATCCGTAATGGCACTTGCCAATGAGCCGTAAGGGATATTGACGCCGGTATACATCATTCCGTAGAAAATATATGTTATGTAAGCATAGATTAAGTATTGACCGTTTGACAATCCGGGGATTTTACAAAACATCAAAAACGCACCCACGGCAAGCGGAAAAGAAGCCCCTAAAATATAGGGTCTGAATCTGCCGTGCTTTGTCGGCTTTCTTGAGTCTATAAACGAACCCCACATAGGGTCATTTACAGCGTCCCAAATTCTGGCAACAAGCATTAAGATTGTTATGCTTGCGGCTGAAATGCCCAAAATATCGGTATAAAACATTGTTAAATACGAAGAAACAAGACTAAACGAGAGTATTCCGCCCATATCGCCCAAAGCATAACCAAGCTTATCCTTAAATTTAATTCCGTGCGTTTCCATGAACAGCCCCCTTAACCAAATTGTTAAAATTAGACAATAATATTATACATCGCTCGCTTTTATTGTCAATAATTACAAATAAATTTGTTGACCGATTATGAAAATTTGCGATTTTTCAGTTTTTGCTGTTTCTTCGCAAAAATGAAAAAACGCCGGAAGCCCTTGATTTTACTGGGCTTTCCGGCGAAGTTTTTGGCGTCCCAGAAGGGAGTCGAACCCCCGACCTTTCGCTTAGGAGGCGAACGCTCTATCCAACTGAGCTACTGAGACATTTGCGTATTTTTTAAAGCTTTGATAGCAAAAAAGACACCGTTGAGGTGTCTTTTTTATGGTGACCCGGACGGGAATCGAACCCGTGTTACCGCCGTGAAAGGGCGGCGTCTTAACCG
>CAJLYO010000324.1 GCA_905210885.1 uncultured Eubacteriales bacterium
CGAATTTTTCGTGCCAAATTTTCAGCGCTTTTAACACATCGTTCGGAATTTTTGCACTTTCGGAGTCGTTTATTGACTTCATTAAAAATTCAACAGCCTTTCTGAGTTGCCAAATAAAAAGCTGCGGCGCTGCATATTCGCTGCATATTTTTATAATTATTCCGGCAGTGCGGCTGACTGTGCCTTCCTTTGTGCGATGTGCGGAGTCGTTGAAATATCCGCCGGCATGCTGTCTTTTTATAAGGCTTATAAACTCGGCATCACCGGGATTTTGCGGTGCGCTGTATGATTTCATTGCGGAAAGATACCAGTCAAAAGGCAGCGCCTTTGGCCTTATTATGCTTACGCAGTCGTAAAGTCCTCCGTCGCAGTTCATAAGAAGCATGTCCATATACTTGTTATACAGATTGTATTTTGCCGATATTTCCGTAATTTTTTCCGTTATTTTCCGTTCCTCCGATATGCTGCATGACGAAAGACTGCGGGAAAGGGAGTCTATAAGATTTTTCGCAAGGAGAAACCGAAGTGATGTTCCGCCCGGCAAAATATTTGAAAGTTCGGTGCAGAATGAAATCTTTTCACCGGATATCATGCCGTCTATATACATGTGCTCCGGGATTCTGTCGTAGCACTCCGCAACAACCCCCACTTTATCTCCGCAGTGAATCTTACCCGTGCCTGTTATTTCCGTGTTGTTCACCGGACCGTCAAAGGAAACCTCTGCGTCTGTTATGCACGGTGCGGCAATAATGTTGAATGCCTTTATTATTTCGATATCCGTGCGTTTCAGGGCGGTTATGTTGCAGTACTTGCCGCCCGTTTCTTCCGCCAGGGCTTTAAGAAACATTCTGTCGCCGGTATTGTTTATTTCAAAAAGATAATAAGTATTGTTCCTGTGGTTTGAAATATACGCCATAATGTCCTCGTTTTGGGACATTTTCTCATCTGTTATAAGCAGAGCGGAGGTGTTGCCGCTGTGGCGGTAAGATGAAATGACTGCAGAAAACAGCTCTACGCTGTCGCCGAGCTCAGGCGAATCGAACCATTCGGCAGCGGCGCGCATTGCGTTATCGTCCGCTTTTATAAAATCATCGGCAAAAACCGAGTTTTTTCTGCTTATCATTATTATGTTAAAAAGGTCGTCCGGCGCCATGGCGCGAAGGCAAACCAAAACTGCGGTTTTGATATCTGCGCGGTGGCGCTCTCCGGCATTTATCATAAACAGATATTTCCTGCCGCGGCGGTTATAAATGTCAAACTGCGGACGGAATGTGCAGTAAATAACGTTGTTGGAGCGGTACACCGCGGTGCTTTGCGAAAGCGAGCGGCGGATTTCTATTACAAAATCCTCTGCACCCTGCATAACCTCGTCAAAAACAGCCGTAACGCGGTTGTCCGATTTTTCAAACTTCAGTTTGTGTGTGCCCGAGCGCACGTCGGTGATTTCACTGCCGTAGTATTTAAAATCAAGGCTGCATCTGTAATTTAAAACTGTGTCAAAGGAATATTGATTGTTGTTTTCGGTAATTTCGGGCATAACAAGAGTAGGTATCGTAATTTTACAATACCCTCCGCGGTTTTCTGTATTTTTAATATAGCAAAGCTCGGTTTCAAT
>CAJLYO010000325.1 GCA_905210885.1 uncultured Eubacteriales bacterium
GGCACCGCCGCCGTTTAACTGACCTATCGGCACAGGCGGAACAAGCACGATACCGGGGCTTGCCTTTACATAAAACCACAGCTCGTCAGGTATAAGCTCTCCCTTTTTGGTGCGCTCAAGTGCAAGCGAAGCTTCTGTTTCAAAAAGCTCAAAGGCATTAAGCTCAAGACTGAACGCATAGCGCTCCTCGCCCTTAAACGTATTAACCTCGCCTTCGATATTTGCAAGCTCAAGGTTAAAAAGCTTTTCAGTATCAAACTTTCCGCTTGCCTTTACACCGTTAACCTTAAAGTCATATGTTTTTTTGCCGTTTACGGTTTTCTCCTTCAAGCCGTAACCAAGCTTTTCAAGAGTAAATTCCGCACCGTCGAATATTGTTTTAAATCCGATTTCGCCGTCAAAAATCAGATTTCCGTCAGCGTCTGCCGACGCTTTTTCAAGAATTACCGTTGCATACGGTATGTCAACATAAATAATTGCGTCATTTTTGTCCGGTTCGATTTCAAATTCAAACCCCTTTTCGCCTAAACTGATTTTAAGGGAGTCCTCTGCCCCCCCTTTGGACTGATAGAATTTAAAGCTCGGAGCGTTAAGGCTTACGCCCTTTTGCTCCACCCTTCCGTCCTTGTGAATAACAAGCTTGCCGTCCGATTTATTCCACACGGCGGATACCGTGGGCGAGAGCATTGCACTGCCGTCCGTAAATTCAAACTGCGAGCCGTTTTTGCTTGTATACTCGCCCCTTATCTGCGCAACGGGCGCCGCATTGTACTTCTTTTTCAGCGTTTCAAGCATAGCGTTATCCGCGATATATTCCACGGCAACGCCGTTTCCCGACTTAAATACCGCAAGGCGCTTTGCCGAAAGGGATACGGAAACCTCGTCCGGCTTTGTGGGAATCTCCTCGTCAAACTTTACCAAGTCGCGGAATCCCCATAAAAAGTGACTGTAGCCGGCATATGTATCATCTCCGTCATAGCGGAAAATATTATTCGAACTGCACACGTAAGAAAATGCCGGAGTATCGTTTACCGCAGCGCCGAATTCGTGGGAAAGCGCAGCCCTGACAGGTCTGTTATCAGCAGTATATATCAAGGGAAAGTTATCGTAATAATCTGAAAGACCCATAAACGGGTTTGCCCAAGGATATGCGTCCGTGCAAACGTCCGTAACGTAAATTCCGTCAACATCTCCGTATTCGGTATAGCCCTTGGGAACACGCTTTGAATCCATGTTGTCTATTCTGCTGGTAATTACAGTGCTTGCCGATGTTTTTTTGCCGTCCTCGGTCACTGTGGTACGGTTCATCTTAATTGCCGCACCGCCCGGCTTGCCGGAAACATCTTCATGACCCATGCCGGTAAAACCGCTCATAGTATATGACCACACAAAATAATGGTCGTTCATCGGCATGTATTTGTCCTCAATATTTATATCCTTTACCGTTGTAAGTATTCCCCATGCGGTTGCTTTTTCATCAGGGTTTTCCGTAAGCTTTACGATCTCATGGTATACGGTTGTTTTTCCCGGAACGGTTATATAATTGCCTGTTTGTGAATCCTTCATATACACATGCAAATTATAATCAACTTTCAACCCCTTATTATTACCGTT
>CAJLYO010000326.1 GCA_905210885.1 uncultured Eubacteriales bacterium
GAGGAGCTGTGCCGACCTATAATTTCACGGCAAAAACGAATGGCAAGAACCGTGAAAAATACGTTAAGGTTACAAAAAACGGCGGTTATGTATCAATGATGCTTGACAGCCGTCAGGTAAACGACGTAACGGTTGAAAAAACCGAAGCCGCAAAAGCCGCCGCGGACTTTTTAAAGAAAAACGGGTACGTCAAAATGAAACAGACCGGCTATATTATCGAAGGAAACTGCATAATTTTATCGTACGCGTATATGCAGAACGATTTTGTGATATATCCCGACCTTGTTAAGGTTAAAATCGCCCTTGACAACTGCGGGGTTGTAGGCTTTGAAGCAGACGGATTTCTTATAAATCATACGGAAAGCCGCACCCTGCCGAAACTTTCTCTTACAAAAGAACAAGCTGCCGAAAAATTAAACAGCAAATTTAAGCTGTCGGCTGTCAACAAGGTTCTTATCCCTCTTGACACCGGAAAAGAGGTATTCTGCTATGAAATAACCGGTGATTATAAGGACAAAACCTTCCTTGTGTATATAAATACCGAAACCGGAGCGGAAGAGGATATTCAAATGCTTGTAAAAACCGAATACGGAGAATTGACTGTTTAGATGAAAAAAGTCAGTACAACGATAAAAGTTGTATTGACTTTTTTTACATACTGCGGTATAATTTTAAAAAATACGTTAGGAGCGACATTATGGACATAAAGCAGTTTATGAAAAACGACGGCGAAAAACCTCTTGACAGACTTGTGACGGACGGCGGATTTTGCAGCATTTTCCGAACAATGGGTTTTGTCGGCGACAGCTTATCATCAGGTGAATTTGAGTCGGAAAACGAAAAAGGTGAAAAAGGTTATCACGACTATTTTGAATATTCTTGGGGACAGTACATTGCCCGTGAGGCAGGGCTTAAGGCATATAATTTTTCCCGCGGAGGAATGACGGCAAAGGAATACTGCGAAGGCTTTGCGGCAATAAACGACTATTGGAGCCCTGAAAAGAGATGTCAAGCGTATGTTATCGCCCTCGGCGTTAACGATATAAACACCTACGGTGAGAACCTCGGCGATATTTCCGATATCGACTTAAACGATTATAAAAACAACAAACAAACCTTTGTTGGCTACTATGCGCAGATTATTCAGCGCCTTAAAGAAAATCAGCCTAAGGCAAAATTTTTCCTTATGACCATTCCGGATTCAAAAGATGCCGGAAAAGAAAAAGCAGAGAATCTTCATGCGGAACTGCTGAATAAGATGGCTGAGTTTTTCGATTATACATACGTTTTGGATTTTCGCAAATACGCACCGGTTTATGACGCGGAATTCAAAAGGAACTTTTTCCTCGCCGGTCATATGAATCCGGCAGGCTACCTCCTGACGGCAAAGATGGTTATTTCATACATAGATTATATCGTAAGAAATAATCCGGAGGATTTTGCGCAGGTCGGATTCATAGGCAAAGACTTTCATAATTACAATGCAAAGTGGTAGAAAAAAGAACCTTCGGGTTCTTTTTTTATTTGACATTATACATAATTAGTGGTAAAATTGTAGTTGTCTTCAGGGCAAGGTGAAATTCCTGACCGGCAGTAAAAGTCTG
>CAJLYO010000327.1 GCA_905210885.1 uncultured Eubacteriales bacterium
ATGTGTTGCGAAAAAGTTCGGATTTATATATATAGACACAGGCGCCATGTACCGTGCGGTTGCAGTTTATTTTCTGCGCCTCGGCGGCGATACCGAAAAGCTTATTTCAAAGCTTTCGGAAATTGATATTGATTTATTTTATTCGGACGACGGACTTCACGTCACTTTAAACAATGAAGACGTAACAGGCATAATAAGAACAAGTGAGGTTTCGGCGGCTGCGTCCGCTGTAGCTGTTCTGCCGGAAGTTCGGCTTAAGCTTGTGGAGCTTCAACGAAAAATCGCCGCCGGCAAAAGCGTTATTATGGACGGCCGCGATATAGGTACATATGTTCTGCCCGATGCTGACCTTAAAATTTACCTTACCGCCTCAAGCGGCGAGCGTGCAAAAAGGCGCTGCCTTGAATATAAGGAACAAAATATACCCTACGATTTTCAAAAGGTTAAGGCTGATATTGAAAGCCGTGATTACAACGATATGCACCGTGAATTTGCCCCCCTTCGCCGTGCGGAGGACGCAATTTTGGTTGATACGGACAGTCTGGATTTTGAACAGGTTACCGAAAAGATATCAGAAATTATCAAGGAGAAATGTAATGTTTTATGATAGACTATACGATGCGGCATGCCCTGTTGTGCGCTTGTTTTACCGCATTTTCTTTTTTGCGTCGGTAAAGGGGCGCGAAAACGTCCCAAAAAGCGGCGGCGCAATTATATGCGGAAATCACAGCAGCAACCATGACGGCGTTATCATAGCCGCATTCACGCCGCGCCGTCTTAAATTTATGGCAAAAAAAGAACTTTTTAAAAATTCGTTTTTTGCAAAGGTTCTCACAGGTTTGGGTTTAAGACCCGTTGACCGCGGCGGACACGATATTTCCATAGTAAAAACAGCTCTTCGCATTTTAAAAGACGGCGACCCTATGGTGATTTTTCCGGAGGCAACGCGCAGTCTTAAGGATATCAACGACTGCAAGGACGGCGCTGTGGTGCTTGCAATCAAAACCCGTGTTCCAATTATACCCGTACACATAATAAACGGATACAAGCTTTTTCATAAAGTTAAAGTAATTTACGGAAAACCCTATGATTTAAGCGAATATTACGGCAAACGCCTTTTGCCGGAGGAGATACACGAAATTACCCTTGATGTCATGAAAAAAATTTATTCCATGAATGAGGTTTGATATTTTTGAAAATAATAACAGCAGAGTCTGCCGGCTTTTGTTTCGGAGTAAAGCGTGCCATGGAAATTGCATTTTCATGTGCAAATACCGAAGAAACCATATTTTCCCTCGGTCCGCTTATTCATAACGAGCAGGTTGTTTTAAGGCTTAAAGACAGCGGAATAATCCCTGCCGAAAGCATAGACGATATCCCGGACGGCAGCAAGGTTATAATAAGAACCCACGGAATCCCAAAGAACGATTACGAAACTCTAAAGGCAAAGCATGCGGAAATAATCGACGCAACGTGTCCGTTCGTGAAAAAGATACACAAAATCGTTTCGGACAATCACGAAAACGGATATAATATCGTAATTGCCGGTGACAGCGCCCATCCTGAGGTTATCGGCATTAACGGCTGGTGCGATAACAG
>CAJLYO010000328.1 GCA_905210885.1 uncultured Eubacteriales bacterium
ATAAGCCAAAAGAGAGACGATCCGTGGGCGAATTGCAATATTTTGCAATTCCCTACTATATGGTATATCATCTTTGCAAGACGGATGATGTTGAAAACGCTCAGGCGGCTTTGACGGAATGGAACAAGTATGCGGCGCTGCTTGAAAAAAATCGCAAGAGCGTTGTAAAACACATTAAGGGCTGTTACGGGGAGGTGCTTTAATGTCTATACCGTACAGAAACGAAAAGCTTGTTAAGCCGAGGGAATACTCGCTTAAGCTTGAACGCTGGTATGGCTTGAACTGTGCGGACGAGCGTATTTCGGACGGCGAATTTGTAAGAATGAAAAACATAAGCTGCAACGGACAGCACGTGTACCCGAGAGCGCCGCGGAGTGTTGTTGCGGAGGGGATTGATAACCCTTCAAAAATTCTTTTTTGCGGCGGCAAGCTGTCGTACATCGCAAAGGGCAAGCTGTATATTCAAAACGGCATCGTTTTTGAGGATAAAGGCGATGTTGGCTTGGTTACGTCTTATACGGAATTTTCGGATAAAGAAACCTTATTCTTTCCCGGAAACACCGTATACAATAGCGAAACGGACAGTGTTTCCGCAATAACCGCATATCTCAGCAAGCAGAAGGGCTATTATAATCAGGAAAACGAATATGTCGCCGACCCTACACCGGAAAACGTATCAGAGTATAATGGAGTTACAATGTTGTATGATGGAAAAAGTTTTCCGTATAAATATGTTTCGCCTATTGCGATTGCCGGCTCTGATGAGAGTAATTATATTTATCCTCCTGCGTTAAAGGACGCAAACGGCAAGGATATAACGGAAAACGGAAAGAAAAAGTACGCCGGCATCAGCATAAACGTTTCGGGCACGTGTATTTCGAACAGCGGACTTACCGACCATACTACGTCAAACCAAAGCATTTGTCTCGGCGTTTTTGTGCATGCGTGGGACGAAAGCGGGGAATTATTGACTAAACCGTACGGCAGAACTGCGTATTTTAAAGATTTCAAAATAGGCGATACTATATCATTTGACGGAAAAGCTGCCAAGCTTTTGGTGCAGCTGGGGTATTTTAAAACTACAAATCACGAAGGAACTTCCTTTTGTTGCGACAGCGATTGTCTTGCTAAAAGGGATACCGATTTTAACAACAGTAATTTTAAAGTATGGCTTTCGGAAAGCACATACCCGGCACCCAATTCGCGCCCGGACATTGCATATGCGTGCACGGACAACAACAGGGTTGTCGGGGTAAGCAAAAACAGCTTTTATGCGTCGTCTTTAGGCGATTACTCCGAATGGATTGATTTTGTTGACGCGTCCGGCAATCCGAAATCAACCGGTGCATACGCTGAGGAGCTTAAAACAAACGGCGATTTTACGGGTGCGGTAAAATACCGAACCGTGGTGGTTCTTACAAAAAGAAACACAATGTACGAGTGCTACGGAGGAAAGCCTCCCTACAGAATACGCCTGCAGGCAAACTCCGGCTGTGTTGACAACAGGACAATTGTCGAGATAAACGGAATTTTGTACTGGCTTGGACCTGACGCGGTATACAGGTTTTCCGGCAGCCTTCCGGTGAA
>CAJLYO010000329.1 GCA_905210885.1 uncultured Eubacteriales bacterium
TGCACAACCCCCGAGGTGGCAGGGGAACAGCTTTTGCCTGCGTACCATACCGGTGATTTGCCGATAGATAAAGGGACATATGAACGTGTGAAAAAAATATGGCTTGACGACCCTATGGCAGACAGCTATCATATTAAATCCGAATGATTTTTCAAAGCAAACCATAACAGGTTTGCTTTTTTTATAAAATTTTTTTCGTAAATTTATAAATAGGTATTGCATTTCCCGAAATACTGTGCTATAATCAACTCGAATCAAGGAATGTAAACGTTTACATTGTTACAAAAAGGAGGTGCGGCATGATAAGCATTCGCGAGGTTGCAAAAGAGGCAAATGTCTCCGTTGCCACCGTTTCAAGGGTTTTAAACAAAACCGGCGCTGTTGCGGACAAAACCAGAACAGCAGTTTTAGATGCCGTTGAAAGGCTTGGCTACAAACCGAATTTTTTCGGAAAAAGCCTCAGAAGCAGCAAAACCAACATTATCCTTGTTATGCTGTCATCACTGGCAAACACCTTTTGTGCCGATGTAATACGCGCAATTGACAAAACCGCAAGCGAGCTTGGGTACTACATAATCGTCTGCACGACAAACGGACAGAAGGAAAAGGAGGAGTACTACATAAATTTCGCCTGCAACAGGCTTTCCGATGGCATGATAATTCTTAACAGCTCACTTACCGAGTCTGAAATGTCGGCGCTTTCGGAAAAGATTTGCCTTGTTCAGTGCAACGAGTATTCCGACATGCATAACACGCCGTTCGTTTCGATAGACAATAAAAAAGCCGCTTATGATGCTGTCAGCCTTCTTGCTTCAAACGGACGGAAAAGAATTGTTTTTTACACGGTTGACAATGAATTTATTTCAACCACCGACCGCCTTTGCGGCTACAAACAAGCGCTTGCCGACAACGGGCTTGAATTTGACAGGCGCCTTGTTTTATACGGAAATTACGGTTATCACAATGCCGAACGGGGTTTTTCGGAATTTTTGGAAAGGGATGTTCCTTTTGACGCTGTTTTTGCGATTTCGGACAGAATGGCGGCAGGCGCGATGCATGTGCTGTGCAAAAACGGCTACAAAATCCCGGAAGACGTTGAGATTATCGGCTTTGATAACACGGATATTTCCTACACGTCAAATCCGCAGCTTACAACGGTTGCCCAGCCCCACGGTCAGCTTGGCAAGTGCGCTGTTGAGCAGCTTATGCGCGTTATGAGAAAACGCGAAACCAGAAACATTATTTTACAGCATAAAATTGTAAGAAGAGATTCTACAAAAAATATTTAGGAGGTAACAACTATGAAATTGGGAGTTTTCAGTCCTGTACTGGCGCAGATGTCTTTCAAGGAGATGGTGGAGTATCTGTCATCTATCGGCGTTCAGCAGCTTGAAATGGGTGCGGGAGGCTGCCCCGGGAAGGCGCATTTCGACCCGGAGGTTTTATTAAAGGACGAAGGCAAAATCGACGAAATCAAACAGATTCTGGCTGACAACAACATGTCTATTGCCGCAATCAGCGCTCACGGAAACCCTGTTCACCCCAACAAGGAAATCGCAAAGAATTATCACAACGATTTTAACAA
>CAJLYO010000330.1 GCA_905210885.1 uncultured Eubacteriales bacterium
GAAAAATCCACTGCGTCCATTTGTAATAGTTCGGGTCGGTGGTGTTAACTTCTTTCGACCAGTCGAACGAAAAACCAAGCATTTTAAGCTGACGCTTAAAGTTTTTGATATTCTCCTCCGTAACAACAGCCGGGTGAATTTTATTCTTTATGGCATAATTCTCGGTAGGAAGACCGAAAGCGTCCCAGCCCATTGGGAACAAAACGTTGTAGCCCTCAAGGCGTCTTTTTCTTGAAATAATATCTATTGCGGTATATCCTCTGGGGTGACCTACATGCAGTCCGTGTCCCGAAGGATACGGAAACTCCACAAGACCGTAAAACTTCGGCTTTGAAAAATCATCGCTTGCGCAAAATGCGCCCTTTTCGTCCCATTTGTCCTGCCACTTTTTTTCAATTTCCCTATAATTATATTTCATGCCTTTATTCCTCCAATAATGCTTTTAAATCTACTTCTTTTCCGTCTGCCCAAAGATGTTCGAGGTTGTAAAAATCGCGTGCTTCGCCGTACATAATATGGACAACGATATCCTTGTAATCAAGCAAAACCCACGTTCCGCTTCCGTAGCCTTCTTTGTGGAATCCCACGTCAGCCTCATGACCGCCCAGACGGTATTCAACCTCGTCCGCAAGCGCCTTGACATGGGTTGACGAAGTGCCCGTGCATATAACAAAATAATCGCCTATCTGGCTTACGTCCCTTATGTCTATTACCTTAATGTCATTTCCCTTTTTGTCATTTAAAGCGTTAACTGCTTCCTTTACCATTTCCAAGCTCATATACCGCACCCTTTCATCAGTAAATAATTCATGGCGTTAACCGTTTCAACGTGTATAAGACGCCCGTTTTTCAAAAGCTTATCTATTGTTTTTCTTAAGGACATTAAAATCCCTTTGTCCAGATTTTCATATGTTGCCGCTCTCAGCTCGCACACGCCGTCAAAGTCTCTGTTGGGCTCGATAGAATCGGCAATGTAGATGATTTTTGTAAGCAGCGGCATATTTGCCTTGGACGTTGTGTGATAATATATCGCATCAAAAATTTCATCGTCATCTATCCCGAACTCATATTTTACATAATACGCGCCCAGTATACCGTGAATAAGCTTAGGTTCATGCAAAACCACCTCAGAAAGCTTAACACCGTATTTTTTGGCAAGCTCACTC
Organism: uncultured Eubacteriales bacterium; assembly: GCA_905210885.1. GTDB lineage: Bacteria > Bacillota > Clostridia > Monoglobales > Firm-18 > CAJLYO01. The sequence goes on from CAJLYO010000330.1 coordinate 1,167, forward strand.
ATCTGCTCCGGTGAAAACTCCTTAACGGCGTCATGCAAAAGTCCGGCAAGATACGCCTTTTTCTCATCCGCGCCGTACATTTTCGCAAGTTTTACCGCCTCATCTCTGACACCCAGACTGTGAATATATCTTTTTTTCGACATCATCGGTTTTATGCGGCTTTCAAAATCCATACCGTTTATCGCCTTTCGTATAATCCGTATTTTTTTATATAATCCAAAACAGGCTTTGGAACAAGCTTTGAGGCATCGCCGCCGCGTTTTAAAATCTCACGCACGGCTGTAGACGAAATATCGGGACCTACACAGTCCAAAAGTTCTATTTTTCCGTTGTATCTCCGCTCTGTTTTTTCACAAAATTCTTTAATATCAAAACTACAACATTTAATGATATGTTATGTTCGGTAAAAAAAG
>CAJLYO010000331.1 GCA_905210885.1 uncultured Eubacteriales bacterium
CCCCCGACTATGCGCTGATTCTGCCGCAAGGCGAGGACTATGAGCTGTACAATAACGAATCCGGCAGTTTTCCCGTTGTCAACTTTAAATGTACAGGCTGGGAAAGCCGTGAGTTTTTAAGTCAGCTTCCCCACAAATATTACGAGGAGAACAATCTGCACGGCATGGTTATTGAACAAATTAAAGATTATGACACTGCACTTTGTGAAACAAAGCGTTTTTTGCCGTACATTGATAACTGGGCGACATGCGATATGTTTATGCCGAAGGTATTCCGAAAAAATACCGACAAGCTTATTTCGGAGGTTATAAGTTGGATAAAATCCGAGAATACATATACCGTGCGCTACGGAATAGGTGTTTTGCTGAAGCTGTATCTTGACGATGAATTTAAGTCGGAATACATTAAAGCTGTGAGTAAAGTTAAATCCGATGAATACTACATAAATATGATGATAGCGTGGTACTTTGCAACCGCCCTTGCAAAACAGTATGATGCGGCAATAGTTTATATAGCGGAAAACCGCCTTGATACGTGGGTACATAACAAGGCGATTCAAAAAGCGGTTGAGAGCAACCGTATTTCCGCAGAAACAAAGTCATATTTAAAGACATTAAAGAGAATCCCATAAAAACTCCTTAATTTCTTTTTCGGTGTTTATGATTTCCTCCCGGAAATTGTCGGCGGAAACACGCACTGCGCCGTTTCCCAGGACTATAAGCTGTTCCAGGTTGTCTGAGGTGACAACGCGGACGCGGTGCTTTCTGCCGATTTCGTGTGTGACTTTTTCTATATACATATCGGCGGTTTCCGCTTCTTTTGTGTACACAACGTGAATGTTGTGTGCTTTTTCTACCTCGCGGACGTTTCCTTTGACCTTGTACGCGTCAAAAACTATTATTGTGTTTTCGTTTCTTACGCCCTGATAATTGCAGACAATATTAATAAGCGTGTTTCGCGCATGGTCAAGGCTTTCCTCGGCAAGAGATTTCAGATTATCCCATGCAAAAATAACGTTGTAACCGTCAATTAAAAGGTATTCATCGCCAAGAGGCTTTGGAGCTGATGTTTTATGCCGTGTTTGCTTCTTCGGAGCGGATTTTTTTGTATAAAGTGCAGAGTACGGCAGGCGTTTTATAGGTCCGTAGGTTTTTTCAAAAATCTCTATTAGCTCTTTGTCGGCGGCAATACTGTCAATATATTTCTTTACGCGCTGCACCGGGATTTTTTCCTCCGGCTCTTCGCCGCGGTTTATCGGTATATGCATGTAACTGTCCGCTTCGTCCCATTTAACCGTATATCCTGCGCCGTGAGCACAAAAAACGGAGTCGGCGGTGTTTTCCAAATCGCTGTCGGCATTGTATCCGATTTTTTCTATTATTTCTTTGCTGTTGTGACATTCATCATAGCCCATAAAAACGCAGCTCAAGCTGCCTTTGCCCCTGGTATATGATATCACTTCTTTGTGATAATCCATAATTTCCGATGCCGGGACGCTGCCGCGCAAAATCGCGGTATCTCCGTCGGTTTCCGGCGGTGAAAGCCTGCCGC
>CAJLYO010000332.1 GCA_905210885.1 uncultured Eubacteriales bacterium
ATTCTTTTCCGGAATCAGAAATATGTTTTAACTCTTTCCAAAAAACTTGTAAAAAATTTTTAAATATACTTTACAAATGCAAAAAAATTGTATATAATATAGTGTAACATAATTGTAATATTGACATGACATAATTTTAATACATAGATTTTGGGAGGATTTTACAAATGATAGAGCTTGAAATAGAAAACGCACAGCTTGCCAACATTAAAGTTGTGGGCGTCGGCGGCGGCGGAAACAACGCTGTTGACAGAATGATTGACACAGGCTTTAATTCCGTTGAGTTTTTGTCCGTTAACACAGACGGTCAGCAGCTTAAAAGAAGCTCGGCTCAGAAAAAAATTCAGATAGGCGAAAAGCTTACAAAGGGTCTTGGCGCCGGCGCTAACCCCGAGATAGGCAAAAAGGCTGCAGAAGAAAGCCGCGAGGAAATCGCACAGGCACTAAAAGGCGCCGACATGGTATTCGTTACCGCAGGTATGGGCGGCGGCACAGGTACGGGTGCGGCTCCGATTGTTGCAAGCGTTGCAAAGGAAATGGGTATTTTAACTATAGCGATTGTTACAAAGCCCTTTTCGTTTGAAGGTAAAAAACGTATGCGCCAGGCTGAAGCCGGCATTATAGAACTTAAGTCAAGCTCGGATTCACTTGTTGTTATCCCCAACGACAAGCTTTTGGAGATGGCAAAAAACCAGAAAAACGTTCCCTTTACGGAGTCATTTAAAATTGCCGACGACGTTTTAAGACAGGGCGTTCAGGGTATAGCAGAACTTATCGTTATCCCCGGACTTATCAATCTTGACTTTGCGGACGTTAAGGCGGTTATGAAAAACACCGGTTTTGCACACATGGGCGTGGGCAGAGCCTCCGGCGAAAACAGAGCAGAGGAAGCAACAAGAATGGCTATCAACAGCCCGCTGCTTGAAACATCTATTGCAGGCGCTAAGGGTATTATTCTTAATATTTCCGGCGGCGCAACTCTCGGAACTCTTGAAATCAGCAAGTGTAACGAAATGGTTCAGGAGCTTGCCGACGAAGACGCAGAATTTATTTTCGGCGCTATTATTAAGGAAAATCTTGGTGACGAAATTGAAGTTACCGTTGTTGCAACAGGCTTTGACGCTGACGGCTACAATGAGGAAAAGCCCATTTTAAAGCAGGAAACCGCTACAGAGCCGCAGCCCTCATTTATGAATAAGCAGCCTTCACATTCGTCAGACCACATTATCGGCTCGTCAATTTTAGATGACGATATTGACGTTCCTCCGTTTTTCTTTAATAAGAAATAAGTTGACAAACGGTGATTAAAGAGGTATAATAAATATAGAAAAAGGCAGAACCTCAAACGGTTATGCCAAAATTAATTTGGTTTGTAAAACAACCGCCTTAAATTTGACGATGGGGCGGTTATTTTACTTTTATAGTAAATGCTATTATAAACACAAAAATCAACAATAAAAGTTTTATTATGTATTTTTTCATAGCTGCCACCTCCTCTCGGAGTATGACATAACCGCCGGTGTAAAC
>CAJLYO010000333.1 GCA_905210885.1 uncultured Eubacteriales bacterium
GGGAAAGCCGCCGTTTCGTGCCTCGCCGTGAACCCACGGCCCTATACGCAAAATCACGTACATACCGCATTTAAAGCAGCATTCCGTGAAGTATCTTATGTCAAGGTTTCCGTCAAAGCGTATATCCCCTTCGGTCTGTTCGTGGTGTATCCAAAACAGATATGTCGACACAATCTCCACGCCGCCGGCGCGCATTTTCAAAAGCTCCGTTTCCCAATTTTCCCGGCTGTCCCGTGAAAAATGATACTCGCCCATAACGGGAATCCACGGTTTTCCGTTTTTTATAAGGTACTTATTTGAAACCTCGATTTTGTCCCTGCCGTTATCGCCGCCCAAAAGCAGATGATTTTTCACGGTGGGATAAAAGCCCTTTCTCTCGATACAATAATCCATGGCGCTCACCTACCATATTCCGTAGTCGTTGTATTTTTTTGCAATAAAGTTTGTGGAAACGATAAGCACTACCGAAATTACGTTTTTAAACAGACCCACCGCGGTTGAATAGGAATACTCGCTGTTTAAAAGACCGATTCTGTAATTATATGTGCTTATTACGTCACCCACGGAATACACCGCCTCGTTATACAGATTGAAAATCTGGTCAAAATCGTCGTTGATAATAGAGCCCACGGAAAAAATGAACATTATGGTAATGACGGGCACAAGCGCAGGAAGGGTTACGTGCAGAATCTGCTTGAATTTTCCGGCACCGTCGATTTTTGCCGCCTCGTAAAGCTGAGGGTCAATGCCTGTCAGCGCGGCGAGGTATATAATGCTGCCCCAGCCTATGCTTTTCCAAAGTGACGTCACGACCAAAACGCTTCTGAAATATTTTACGTCGCCCAAAAAGTAAACCGGCGAAATTCCGAGCTTTGAAAGCATAATGTTTACAGGTCCCGAAAGCGCCAAAAGCTGGATAAACATTCCGCCCAAAATTACCCACGAAAGAAAATGCGGCAGATAGCTTATGGTCTGAACCGTCTTTTTGAATTTCGCGTTTTTAAGCTCGTTTAACAAAATGGCAAAAACAACAGGCGCCGGGAACCCGGTTATAAGCTTGTAAAAGCTGATTAAAAGAGTATTTCTGAAAACCTCGAAAAAACTTGCGGAGGCAAACATTCGCTTAAAATTTGCAAGCCCCGCCCACGGACTGCCTATAATGCCTCTTGAAAAGCTGTAATTTTTAAAGGCAATAATTACGCCGTACATAGGCGCATAGTGAAACACTATGTAATAAATTATCACCGGCAGCAGCATAATAGAAAGCGCCGCGTATTTTCTGTAAAGATACAGTCCGCTTTTATAATAAAAGCTGTCCTTGCTTGCCTTAGGGGCAATTCGGTTTTCCATAAAGCGATTCCTCCCTTTTGTCTTGAAAAAATTATACCACGGCGCAAAACAGCAGGGCAATAGCAATCTTTTGATATTATAAAACTTGCTTGACGGGTTGGGCAAAGGAGGGTTGAACTATATTAAGTGTCCTGTGAACTTTGCCGCAAGTCTTGGTTTTCAAGGCGCCTTGC
>CAJLYO010000334.1 GCA_905210885.1 uncultured Eubacteriales bacterium
CGCCCATAAGGCAGCCGGAAAGGCAGATTAAGCCGCCGCTGTATTTTAAAAGTATCTGCTTATCTATCCGCGGTTTGGTATAGAATCCGTCAATATTGCTTATGCTTACAAGCTTTAAAAGATTGTGATACCCTTCAATATTTTTGGCAAGTAATATAAGGTGATATCGCTTGCTGTCAAATTCGTATGTTTTATCGTAAAGAGAACGAGGTGCAACGTAAAATTCGCAGCCGATGATAGGCTTAATCCCCTGCTTTTTTGCTTCTTTGTAAAACTCAATTGCGCCGTACATATTTCCGTGGTCGGTAATGGCAAGCGCTGTTTGCCCCAAAGCCTTCGCACGTTTTATAAGCTTATCTATGCGGCACTGACCGTCAAGGAGCGAGTATGCCGTGTGAGTATGAAGGTGAACAAAATCCATAGCTACTCCTCCGTTCCTTCAGCGATTGAAATAAGCTTTCTCATTCTGTGATTAATGCACGATTTTGAAACGCCAAGCTTTGACGCAAGCTCGGAAAGAGAGCTTTCCGAATTGTTAAGACGCTCAACGGCAAGACTTAAAAGCGCCGGCGGCAGACTGTCAAAACCAACTGTGTTTTTAATTTTAATAATAGCATTGCGCTGTATCGCACCGGCATTTGCAGCCTTTACTATATTGGCTGCCTCGCAGTTAACGCGCCTGTTTGTGGAATTTCTCATTTCTTTTTCGATTTTCACATTCAAAAATTCCATCATCTGATTGTGCGCACCCAAAAGAGCAAGCAAATTTTCAATCTGCTCGCTGTCTTTTATGTAGCATATGTGGTTGCCGTTGCGCACAATCTGCTTGGGATATATTTCGTAATGCTTAAGTATCGCGCAAAGGTCGGAACACACGGTATAGCGCCCGGTGGTAAACTCGCAGTGGTAACCTTTTTTAGGATTTGAAACCGAGCCGCCCCCGAAAAATGCTCCTTTTATAACGGAGCGGCGGCAGCATTCGTTTCTCATTATATCGCTGTGTATATGAACCGGCGTGTCCGCAAGACGCAAATCGCGGAGAATTTTCAGAGAATTTGCATTATCCGCCGATATTTCAAACATACCGCCTTCCGTAACGCAAGAGTCGGCTTTTATGCCGTACAGTCCGTGGATAAGCGTGTAAACGTGCTGTGCGACAAAGGCTTTTTCAGTTTTAAATTTTATTATCCCGCCGCTTAATGCCGCCCCCACTCCTATTATGCCCGCAAGCTCCGCGCGCATACAGCAAATCTCAGGCATTTCTGCTGTGCATATTTCTTTTTTTATGTCAGATGCAAAAGACATTGTAAATCTTCCTTACCATTTTGCTTGTTCTTTATCCTCCGGCATAACAGCCTTCAGCGAGGTTATGGCAACCTCCAGCATGCTGTCATCAGGCTCGCGTGTGGTAAGACGCTGAAGCCACAGTCCGGGGGCGGAAATAATTCTTGTAAGCAGATTGTCGTGTCTGCCGGCAAATTTGATTATTTCATACGAAACTCCCGCAACAACAGGCAAAA
>CAJLYO010000335.1 GCA_905210885.1 uncultured Eubacteriales bacterium
TTTTCGGCTGTGTATGTTTTTATATCATCGATTTTTACCGATATAACCTCCTGCAGACCGTTAAGTGCAACGCTTTTTTGCGCAAGCCCGGCAGAATCCGCCTGAATTTCCACGGCGTCAATATGGGCGGCGTTGGTTTTTGCGGACAGTAAAAGAGGGATTATCCCGTTTCCGCTGCACATATCAAGAACATTTTCGTTTTTTTTAACTCTGGCAAACGCGGAAAGCAAAACCGCGTCCACACCGAAGCAAAAGCTGTCCGGGTTTTGGTATATCATAAGATTCTTGCCGTTTCTGCCCTTTATCTGCAAGTCGTCCGTTCTCATTGGTTTGTTCCCTCAAGCTGTTCAAGCTCACGTATAATATCTGTGCGTTTTATTACTGACAGAAATGAAAAATTGCAGTCAAGCGCCTTTTTATAGTATTCGATACCGCGCTGTGTATCGCCGCATTTGATTAAAAACTGACCGTATTCGTAGAGGCAGTCCGGGAACGGGGGATTCATTGCAATCAGCTTGTCATAGTATTCCTTTGCCTTGTCCATTTCCCCAAGTTTAAAGTATGTAAGAGCAACATTTTCGGTAATGATAATGTCGGACGAGTTGTAGTCGTACGCCTTAAGGTTAAAGTCCAAAGCCTTCTGATACTGACCGCTGTATATATACATGTAACCGAGTCTTCCGTATGTTGCTGTTGTGGGAACTTTCTCGATTACCTCCTCAAGCATTTCTATTGCTTCCGAAACCTCGCCTTTTTTCCAAAATACAAGGGCGTGGGACGCTTTAAGCTGCATTTTTTCCTGGGGTTTTAAGGGCGTCATGCGAAGCATGTTAAAAAGCTTGTCGGCTTTTTCAATATCACCGTTTTTCAGTGTAAGGTATGCGTAGTTTAAATTGGGGTTAAATTTCATTTTACCGATTTTGTACGCAAAATCGTACATTTTCATTGCTTTTTCCGTTTTTCCTCTTGCGTATACAATACGCGCTGCGCCGGCGATAATGTCGGAACGTTTTACAATCAGATACACAATCGCCGCCAGCATTATTAGCTTTCCTATCATCTTAAAAATCCTCCTTTAATATGCGTTTTTCCCGGCTCTGGGGAAGGGGAGTACATCTCGTATATTCTGCATTCCCGTCAAATACATAACCGCTCTTTCAAAGCCCAGACCGAAGCCCGCGTGCTTTACCGAGCCGTATTTTCTTAAGTTAAGATACCAGTTATAAGACGATAAATCCATTTTGTTTTCGGTCATTATCTCGCGCAGAACATCATAGCGTTCCTCGCGCTGGCTTCCGCCGATAATTTCGCCGATTCCGGGGACCAATAAATCCGCCGCGGCGACGGTTTTTCCGTCATCGTTTCTGCGCATGTAAAACGCCTTTATTTCTTTGGGATAATCGGTAACAAAAACAGGCTTTTTAAATACGTTTTCCGTAAGGTACCGCTCATGCTCGGTCTGCAAATCACAGCCCCATGAAACCTTGTATTCAAATTTGTCATTGTGCTTTTTTAAAAGC
>CAJLYO010000336.1 GCA_905210885.1 uncultured Eubacteriales bacterium
CAGCCGTAAAAGCTTGCGAACTTAACAAACTCCTTAAAAAACGGGATATTTTCGCGGGAGGGTAAAAACACCTTCACACCGCGAAGGGCAATGCGGGGATAGCTGTACACCGCGCCTTTTTTAATTCTTTCGTTTTCCTTTCTGCGCAAAAGCGCATACGCGCCGAAAAGCAGACCGATATCCGACAGGGAATACACGTCCGCTCTGTCCGATATTATAACCGCATAGCCCTCGGGATTTTCCGAGTACACATTGCCGAAACGGCGGTTTACTTCATTTATTGCTTCCGCCGGCATTTCCTTATGAAACACCGTGTCGCACAAGCCCTTAACCGTATCGCGGCAGACCTCGTTTCCGCCGGTAATCTTCGCGGAAGGGGAGGTTTTTATGCTGCCGGCGTCATTACTTACGTAGCTTTCCATTATGCTCCTCCGTTCTGGGAAATAATATAATTCTTCTTGTAGTTTACAGGCGTCTGACCGTACTTCTTTTTAAAGCATTTTATAAGATACGTGGCGCTGTTAAAGCCTGTCTTTTTGGTTACAACGTTAACCGAATAATTTGTTTCGATAATAAGTCTGCGCGCAAGCTCAAGGCGTCTGTCCGTTATGTACGAGTTAAAATTTTCGCCTGTTTCGTTTTTGAAAACGCGGCTTAAATATGATGGTGCAATATACAGCCTGTCCGCAACAAAGGTCAGTGATATATCCTTATCTATGTTTTCCTCTATAATGTGCTTTGCCGCCTCAATCATGTCCCCTGTTTTGACAACGGGGGCGTCCTCGGCGCCTAAAAGGTACTCGCCGGCTTCGTTTTTAAGCCACTCCCTGAAAGAGGACAGATTTTCACAGCGGTTAAGCTCGGCATACGTGCTTTCCGTAACTCCGTAGGAGGGATTTTTGTTTTCCTCCAAAATAAAGTTAAAGAAAACGGAGAAAATGCTGTACATTCTGTTGCGCGCCTGCTTATATGAACATTCGGAATTTAAAATTTCATCTGTCAGCGCATCAATTGCGGAATATACAGCGCTTTCACTGCCGTTTCGCAAAGCCGCCTTGAATGCTTTAATTTTTGCTTCGCCGAATTTTTCGTCCGAAAGCTCTCTGTAAAGCCAGCGGCTTGAATAAAGCACGCTTTCATCGGTGAAAAGCTTGTATTGCAGACATGTTACCGCGTCATTGTACGAAACCGCAAGCCCGTCCGCATCGCAAACACCGCCCACCGCAACATATGCCCCGAACCGCGGCAGCGTTTCAAACACTGTTTCGGCATCACGGAAATTTTTGAAGTTTGCGATAACGCCCAGCCGTCCGCCGCTGATTTTTGCGCAGTAGAAGTTGCAGTCACAGCTTACGGCGCCGAGAGCCGCCTCTATTTCATACATTTCACATTCCATGGGCTTTGGCTCAATCACCGCGGCGCAAAAGCCGTCATAATTAAAATCGATTTCCGCCCCGGCATTTTCCCCGGACAAAAGGGACAAAACATGCCGCGCCTTTAAAAGCTCTCTGCCC
>CAJLYO010000337.1 GCA_905210885.1 uncultured Eubacteriales bacterium
TTAATTTCTCTTTGAAAAAATATGTTTTGCAAACACATAAAATACGATAATAACGGCAATGAAATAGCCAAAATCCCCCTAATATTCGCCGATAACGTAAAAAAACTCAGCGTTATCAATGTGTATGTTGATTTACTGAAATGCTGGGGAGGGCAAAAATAAGAACAAAGCCGCAGCGAAAAGCTGCGGCTTTATATTTAAAACGTAACGTCATCGCCGTAAAAGGCACAGGTTAAAATTTGTTTTATATCGCGTGCTTCCGTGTCGCGGGGGTTGCTTGAGGTACAAGGGGCTTTTTGCGCATTGACGCTTATTTCCTCGACTTTTTTGAGAAAATGGTCTTCGGTCACGCCGTTGTCTTTAAAGGTTTGCTTAATGCCGAGCTGTTTGTTAAGCGCCTTAATTTCTTTAACAAGTGAATTTGCAAGCTGGCGGTCGGTTGAGCCGTTTAAGCCCATACGCCGCGCTATGTCGGCAAACCTGCCCGGGGCCGCGCAGTAATTAAACTGTATAACATAAGGCAGGAGGAGGGCGTTGCAGCAGCCGTGGGGTATGTTAAACTCGGCACCGGTTTTGTGAGCCATGCTGTGGACAATGCCCAAAAGTGCGTTTGAAAAAGCCATTCCCGCCATACACTGCGCCATGTGCACCGCTCCGCCTGATTCGGCAGAACCGTTGTAAAATGCCTCGAGGTTTTCGTATATAATCGAAATCGCAGACAGGGCAAGCGCGTCCGTTATCCTGTTAGACGCCTTTGAAACATACGCCTCAATTGCGTGGGTAAGCGCGTCCATGCCCGTGTGGGCGATAAGCTGTTTCGGCATTTTAAGCGGTATATCAAAGTCAAGTATGGCAATATCCGGGGTAATTTCAAAATCGGCAAGGGGATATTTTATATTGGTTTCATAATCCGTAATAACCGAAAAGGCGGTAACTTCAGTTGCCGTACCGCTTGTTGACGGTATTGCAACAAACTTTGCTTTTTTGCGAAGTTTCGGTATGGTAAACGGTTCTTTGATATCGTCAAAATCCATGTCGGGGTATTCGTAGAAAACCCACATTGCCTTTGCCGCGTCTATAGGCGAGCCGCCGCCGATTGCCACGATTATGTCCGGGTCAAATTCCCTCATTGTTTTTGCGCCTTTCATAACCGTTTGAATGGACGGGTCCGGTTCAACGCCTTCAATCAGCTTAACTTCAATTCCCACGCTTTCAAGAATTTTTACCGTGCGTTCCAAAAATCCAAATTTCTGCATTGAGTTGCCGCCTGTTACAACGACAGCTCTTTTATGTCCTTTTAGGATTTTTAAATTTTCAATTGCATTTTCACCGAAATATATATCCCGGGGTAATGTAAATCTTGACATAAAAAACACCTCCGTTTTTTAGTTTAAAACAAAGGTGTTTATTTTATTCATTATTTTGTATCGATTTTTTTGCAGAAGCTGCCGAGAGGGCAGTTTTCGCAGTCGGGGCGCTGTGACTTGCAGTATTTTCTGCCGTGCTCT